>CALLYL010000575.1 GCA_937859535.1 uncultured Myxococcales bacterium | reverse complement strand
CACGGGTCGCCCGAATTCGGCCCTGTGCCCGCTCCCGTGCGCCCGACAGCAGCTCTTCTTCGCGCTGTCGACCTTCGTGGGAAAGCTTCAGCCGCTCGTCTTCGGCGCTCTGCCGCGCCTTGTCCATCTTCTCTTTGAACTGCTTTTCGATGGACGCGGCCTTCTTCTGCGTCTCGTCCGCAGTTGCTTCCGCTGAGCTGATGCGATGCGCTCGGTCATCGCGCATCTGGATGTACGGCTTAAAGAGGAACTGGCGAAGGACGATGAACATCGCGATGAAAATCGCGAACTGAACCAGCACCGTGCCGTCGATATCGATGACGGGCGGCGCTTTTTCTTCGGCTCCCTCGCTTATCGCGAGCATGAGTGCCTGCAAGATCATGGATGCTCCGGGGGGGTTGCGGTGCGAGCACTTACCACTTGAAAGAAGGCAGTGTCAAGTGTGCGCCCAACCGTCTCTCGGCTGATCTGCGTCGCCCACTTGGTCGTGCTCACGTCAGACCTTGTTCTCGGCGGGCGCGCAGGCAGTCGCCGTCGCCCGGCTGCACCGTGCGGCAGGCGCGGGGGCGGTGGTGATAGATGCCGCAGCTCACCTTGCGACCGATGGCGCCGAGGAGCGCGTGGCAGCGTCCATCCTGGGTCATGCGTAGGTGAAGCGCGCCGGACGGTCCCGGCACGACGAACTTACGGACCAGATCGCTACGCGATAGAAGAGGTGCGCAGGGTTCGACCGGTACGTAGTCGGTGCGACCTTCAACTAGATTTTCGGAGGCATTGCAGCAGCACGCCCCGCAGGTTTGGCAGTCCAGAGGCACGGGCGCGAATAGTGCCGCAACTTCGCCAGGCCGGATCGCGATATGATGGCTTATGGCTCATCCTGCTACTGCTTCGTCCCCTGTCTCTTGTGCCAAGACCATCGCTTGGCTATCTGGCGCGGCCCTCGGCCTGTGTTTGGTGCTCGGCGCGGCTTCCTGTGCGGCCTTGGGCATCGGTCCGAGCGGTCCACCCCAGCAAAAGGGCGAGCCCACTCTGTCGAAGTGCATGACGGGCTCAACCCTTGAAAAGTACGGTAGCTGCGGCGAGTACTGCGCCAGTCAGAACCGTGGCTGCCAAAATTACGGCTGCGCGGTTCCTGGCGACACCAAGCGCTTTGGCGGTGCCGCTTTTGATAACACCGTCTGTGCAGGCAACATGCAAAAGGGTTTTCAGTGCTCCGAGCCGCTCCTCGGCATGGGAGCGGTCGCCTGCTGCTGCACCGGCCTGTAAGCGACGCCTTACCTCACCACCCACGTCAAGCTCATCGAGCCCAAGACGATGGCGAGTCCTGCGGTGATGAGCGCGGCGCTGAACCACAGGACCAGCAGGGCGGCGATGTCTCGGGCTTGGCTCCTTTTCCGGAGCTGGCGGCGGCGGTGAGCCCGGGCGAAGAAGTGGAACCCGACCCACCACACCACAAACCCAAGGATGAGATCGAGCCAGGAGGCGAGCATTGGCTTAGCTGTCGCCTCCGCTGTACTTGAGGAGAGCCGAGCACAGGTAGCCCATCACAATCACCAGCAGCAGCGCTGGGCCCCGCAGCCAATTCAGCGGTAGCTCGGCGAAGACCTGCAGGACGCGGTCTAGCGAGCCCAGCGCCAAGATGCCAGGTACTACCGAGCCTGGGGGACAGCTTCGCAAGACGCCGTCTTGTTGGCAGGCGACCACCACCATCGGCTGGCTGCTCGTGATGCGCGCTTCTTTGTAGTACAGGGTGCCGCGCTGGTAGAGCCCGTCTTTGCAACGCTCCTTCATCGATGGCGGCACTGTCGTCCACTCGGTGACCCGCCCGAGGTCGATTGCGACGCGCTGCATGGGCAACGATTCGAGCCAGCCGTCTTTCTTCACGAGCGCGATGTGTTCGTCATGATGGAACAGCTCAAAGGGCAGCGTGCTCGTGCCTTGTCGGAACACCAGTTGCTCATCTTCGCCGATGTTGCAGATGACCCTGACCGTGGTGCTGCGGCCCGAGCGGTAGTGATCCTCGACCCAGGCGTAGTAAACGACGCTGGGGTTGCCGGCCGGGGTCTGGCGCTCGGTGTCAGTCGTTTCGAGGGTGCCACGGAGGATGGCTGGGCCTTCGAAGCGGTCGCCGATTCGGTGCTCCGGTAGATGACGAAGCTTCCACAGTGCGACGACGTTTGGGTGCAGCTTGCTGAACACCCCGTGGTCGAACAGGAGCAGCGCACCGATCGAGCACAGCAGCATCAAGATGATCAGTAACGAGCCGTTCTGCTCTTTCTGTTCTGCGGTGAGAGGAGCCATCGGAGCGTGCGCAAATTGATTCTTGAACGAGAGCGTGGTTTCACGCTAGCTTCGCCGGGTTCTCGTCGGAGTTGGTAGGAAGGTCGCCGGCTCGCCGCAAGGTGAGCGGGAGGAAAGTCCGGGCTTTACAGGGCAGGATGCTGGCTAACGACCAGTCAAGGTAACTTGCAGGACAGTGCCACAGAAAACAAACCGCCAGCCTCGGCTGGTAAGGGTGAAAAGGTGCGGTAAGAGCGCACCGGACTGCTGGTGACAGCGGTCGCATGGAAAACCCCATCCAAAGCAAGACCGCATAGAGGGTGAAGTGATTCCGAGGCGGCCCGTCTCGCTCCGCAAGGAGACTCTCAGGTAGGTCGCTCGAGCCCACGCGCAAGGGTGGGCCTAGATGAATGGCCTTCGCATCCCGCAAGGGATGAACAGAACCCGGCTTACGATCAACTTCGACGAGAACACTTGAGCCGGCGAAAGTCCCAGCCGGTGGGTACTTGGCCGGCCCGTTGCCACAACCTATGCTTAGGTCGCACGATAACCGATTCACTCGTGGGGGAGTCGTTCGGTCATGGCAACACTCGACAAGAAGCAGCCAGTTGCTTCGCCTTGGCTTCCGCCTTCTTTGGTAGCGGAGCCGCATCCGGCGGTCACTGAAACCCCGGTCGCAGCGCCGATACAAGCCCCGGCAGCGGCTCCAGCCTCTCGGCCTGTGGCCCCTGCCGCTGGACCGTTTTCGTACATCGTGGATGGGCCGCGCCCCGGACCGGTGACCTGTCAGCCTGGCGGCAACCAGTATCCGTATCCGATCGGCCCGATGCCGCCGATCCAGCCGCAAGCGCCCGATCTACCGGGGACGGTCGTGAATCTGCCCACCACCAGTGTGGGCGGGCCGTGGAACCAGCTCCTTACCAATCCGAAGAAATACGACGCCACGATCCCGGACGGCAGCGGCGGCAAGATCGTGCTCAACGGCAAGACGGGCGATGGCTATAGCGGTGGATACACCTACACTCCCTATGCGCCAGACGGTCAGCCGCAGAACAGCACCGGCATGGGCGCGTCGTACAAAGACGGCAAGCTGACGGTGAATTCGACGGAGTCCACGACCGTCCAGCAAGGCGACAGCTCGGTGAAGAACCAGAGCACGATTGGGATGTCGAGTGACGGCAAGATCACGACCGGCTCCTCGACCACCAATACAGCGACAGCAGATGGTTCTTCGAGCACCTACAGCCAGAACTTCAGTGTCTCGCCAAACGGCACGGCCAGCGCGAACGGTGGCTACGCCTACGGCGATGGTCAGGGCAATACCTACTCTGCCTCGGGTGGTCTGGCGATAGGTCCTGATGGTCCCTCGGCCACCGGCACCATCGGTTACGAGGGCAAGGACGGCAGCGCCAGTTTGACCGGCACCGTGACCACGGACCAGGCCAAGCTCGGCGCCTCGGTGAAGTACGGCGACATCAAGGCCGGTGCCAGCTACGAGAGCATCTATGGTCGCACCACCGATAGCGTCGTTGCCAAAGACGATGGTGGCGATGCCTATCGAATGCTAGACGGCGGCTATCTGGGGACCACTCGCCAGGACCAGACCAGCTTGAGCGGTAGCCTTGGGATCGGCAACGTCGGAGCCAGCGCTGGGGTGTTTGGCGGATCGACGCTGACGCTGCTCACCCAGCTTCCGCCGAACTTTGACAGCTTGCCCCAGCCCGAGCAGGACGCCATCAAGCAGCAGCGGCAGCAGCAGCTCGCCAGCGTGGGGGGCTTTTCCGATATCAAGCTCGGCGAAATGGAAAACGGAACCGGCGTGCAGTTTACGACCTACAACGGCTGGAACGCGAGTGCCGGGCTGAGCTACGGCGGGCTCGGGGTAAGCGGCGGCGTGAACCAGTCCTCGGCCAGCCAAGTGACCATCGTGCGCGACGCCAGCGGCATGCTCCAGGTCAGCATGTTGCGTCAGGACGCCCTCGGCACGGAGGCCGGGGCCAGTGCTCTGGCGCTCGGCCTGAGCACCAAGAACGGGCAGTCGAACACCCATCAATTCCAGTTCCAGGCCGACCCCACTAATCCCGAAGCCATGAAGGCGATGGATCAGTTCATCAAGACCGGACTTTTGCCAGGGGCCGATGCGCTGCAGGGCAAAGACCAGCAGCAAGCTGCGACCAACTTCCACGATGCGGTGACGGAGGTTGACCAGATCAACCACGACATCGCAGACCTAAAGAAGATCCCCCAGAGCAAACTGACGGAGCAAGACCGGCAGCGGCTCGGCGAGCTACAAGCGCAGCTTCCGAATGCTCAGCGTGAGATCGAGATCAACCGCAACTACTTAAACGACCAGTGGCAAGAGCAGACCGCAGTCGGGAGCCATCCGGTCGATGGCGTGCAGATGACCATGCAGACCGACACACGCCAGCAGAGCCAGTCGATGGGCGTGAGCGCTCCTTTGCTGGGTAACCAGACGGTGTTTAGCAGCCAGCAGACCTGGGTGCATCAGCAGGCGCTCAATGCGCAGTCAGGTGTCGACGATCTCTTTGGCTACAACCAAAAGGACTACGTCTGGGGTCGGCTGGCCGATGAACACACCGCGACCACCAACAGCAACCAAAACGGCACGGTGTTCGCGATGTACTCGGACAACACCATTTGGAACAACCGGGATGAGGTGCTTAGCATCCAAAACCGGGATCTTCCGGACTATGTGCTGGATGCTTGGGGCGGCAACATTCGGGGCCGGACAACGGTTGCACTCAACCAGCAGCAACTCGATGGCATGACCGGCTCGATGAACGACATGCACAACCCGCAGTCGGCGGCCCTGTGGCAAGACTTCGGGACGCGGGCTGGACAGTTCTTGGGGGGCCAAGAGTACTGGCTCAACCAAGGCAATTTGATGGGGGCGCAGCAGTATTCGTATCAAGGTCGGCAGAGCCAGTTCCGGGATGGGCTGCTCGATCCCAATTCCCCAAGCGGGCAGCTCTTTGCACAGATTCCGGGGGCCTCGGACAATCCCGACGCTGCGATGCAGCAGATGGCGTCCTCGTTTGCGACCGTAAAGTCGCCCGAGGACTTCAAGAAGCTGTCGCCCGTGGAGCAGCAGCTCTTCATCCAGGTGCTCGGCAAGACCAGCGGGGCCGAGGGTGACTTGACCGGAACGCGCAACTCCTTCGACACGCTGGCCGTGATCGCGCTGGTGGAAGACCCGGCGCTGCGGGCGCAGCAGATGCGTGACCTGTATACCGAGGCCAACGACCAGGCCCAAATGAGCGGACAGGATGCGGTGTGGCAGTTTTCGACGTTTACCCAGCGCTTCAAAGATGATCCGGCGCTGTTCAACCTGGCGCAGCAGAGCATCCACTTTGACTGGACACAGGAAGATGTCGACCAGCTCGCGACCGGGTCGACGGAGGAGCAGTTGACCCAGCAGATGCACGATGCCTATCACCACACCACCTACTGGCTGCTGCAGGGGGATGTCCATGACCCCGACGAACAGAAGTCCCTGCAAGTGCTGCAGGCGGCCAATGAGCAAGGCGGGCCTGCCCAGATGGACCGAGTCCTGCGTCAGTCTGGAACCAATCCCACCGAGATCTTGCAGTCGCTCAGTTGTGATCCGGTTCGTCAGCACCTGTTCTACGACCTGCTGATGCAAACAAGCTACGCCGTCGACCTCACCAATGTTCCACTGAGCTTTGATCCGAACCAAACGACGTAGTGACGGTGCGCTTGGCACCGAAGTGCTTGTTTGGGGGCGGCGGTTTTGCTTTGATGGCGAGATGCTGACGACGTTTTTCCGAGAAGAACACGAGTTTTTCCGTAAGTCGGTTTCGCAGTACCTGGAAAAGGAGGTCGTGCCCTACGTCGATGAGTGGGAGCGCGACGAGCTGTTCCCTCGCGAGGTCTTCAAGCGCTGCGGTGAGCTAGGATTCCTCGGCGCGCACTATCCCGAAGACGTCGGTGGTGCCGGTGGTGACTGGTGGTACGGTGCCACCTGGGGCGAATCGCTGGTCAGGAGTCGCTGCGCCGGCCTGGCCATGGCGCTGATGGTTCAGACCGACATGGCGACGCCGATCATCGCTGAGATTGGCACCCGCGAGCAGAAGGACGAGTTCCTGGCTCCCGCACTCCGTGGCGAAAAGATCGCGGCACTGGGTGTATCGGAGCCCAACTGCGGCTCAGACGTCGCGTCGATTCGTACCACGGCCCGGCGAGTCGGTGATGAGTACGTCATCAACGGTGCCAAGTGCTGGATCACCAACGGTACCCGCGCCGACTTCATCACCTTGGCAGTCCGCACCGGTGCCGAAAATTCCGGCTTCGGCGGCGTATCGCTCGTGACTTTCCCAACCGATGTGAAGGGCTTCAAGGTCACCCGCAAGATCAAGAAGATGGGCAACCATGCCTCCGACACGGCCGAGCTGTCGTTCGAGGACTGCCGCATCCCGGTGCGCTATCTCCTGGGCGAGGAGAACCACGGCTTCTACTACATCATGATGAACTTCCAGGGCGAGCGGCTGATTGCCGCCGTCAGCGCAGTCGCCGGAGCGCAGCAGTGTCTCGATGAGACGATCCAGTACACCCAGGACCGCACCGCCTTTGGTCGGCCCATCCTCAAGTTCCAGGTCTGGCGGCACACTTTTGCCGAGCTGGCGACGCAGATCGAGGCCGCACGCTGGCTCAGCTATCGCGCCGTTGACCTCTTTAACCGCAAGCAAGAAGCCGTCAAAGAGATCACCATGGCCAAGCTATTCGCCGGGGAGCTGGCCATCAAGGTCGCGGAC
This sequence comes from uncultured Myxococcales bacterium, assembly GCA_937859535.1. Taxonomy (GTDB): domain Bacteria; phylum Myxococcota_A; class Polyangia; order Palsa-1104; family JAEUJZ01; genus JAEUKA01. The sequence goes on along the minus strand of CALLYL010000575.1, from coordinate 1,079 downwards.
CGGTGCGTCCAGGCTCACGGCGGCTATGGCTATGCCGAGGAGTTCCCAATTGCGCGCTACTACCGCGACGTTCGGCTGATCACCATTGGTGGTGGCACCAGCGAGGTGATGAAAGAGATCATCTCCAAGCGTCTTGGCTGGGGCTAGTCCGAAAAGGGAAAGGGCCGATCAGCCCTTTTCAATGTGAAGGAAGCAGGGAGAGGGATCGGCCGCTATGAGCGGTTCGAGATGATGGCTACGTGGATGCGAGCTTCCTCGGCGAGAGCCTGACCCTGCTTGTCTCGGGTCCGGTCTTTCTCGATCTGCTCGGCCATCGTCTTGAGCACATCTTGATCCGCCTTGGTCGCAGTGCGCGTCAGCGCGAACAGCACCGCCGAGCGAACCGCCGTGTCCTTGTGGCCAACGTACTTCTTTAGCACTGGCACCGCGTCGTGCCCCAGTCGAGCCAGAGAGAACGCCGCACGCTCTGCCTTCGGGCTGTTTTCGACTTTGGCGTCCGCGTCAGCAGGCATCCCCAGGTACTTGTCGTAGCAATTGATGTCCTTCTTGCACTCGGCGGCCACTTTGGTGCGAGCGATCGCCGTCTCGAAGTACTTCTTGATGTCGACGATGTCCGCTGGGATGGTCTTGTAGATGGGCTCCAGTACCGCTGACTCGTCCTTATCGGTGAGCCGCGAAAACTGAGTGACCGCATAGGCCACGAGCGTCGCTTTGGTGGCGTCGAGCTCCGGCATCTCGTCCTTGCTCTTGGCCGGAGTGAGGAACTGCGTCTTGGCGAGCTGGAGGAGCACGGGCATCGCGCTCGGATCGCCCATCATGTTGAGTCCCTCAGCCGCAGCGGCGCGGTGTTTCGAGTCCCGCTTGCCATCGCTCAGCACACCCATAATCGCCTTCGTGGCCGACGGATCGCCGATCTGACCGAGCGACTGGAGCACCGCCTGGTGCCCCGACACGCCCGGCATCCCGTCGGGACCGGTACCAAGTCCGTCATCCTTTTTGGCCAGCTCCGCGAGCAGGGCCGGAACTGCCTTCTTGCTGCGAATGTCGCCGAGGAGAATGGCGGTCTTTTGGACCACGAT
>CALLYL010000574.1 GCA_937859535.1 uncultured Myxococcales bacterium | reverse complement strand
CATTATGCACGGGGCCGCCGACGTCATGATAGCGGGTGGCACCGCAGCCACGGTATCTCCGCTCGGTGTGGGTGGATTTAACGCGATGAGGGCGCTGTCGACTCGCAACGATGCGCCGCAAAAGGCCTCTCGACCGTTCGATGTGGATCGCGATGGCTTCGTGATTGCCGAAGGTGCGGGAGTGCTCATCCTCGAAGAACGGGAATCGGCGCTACGTCGCGGCGTCCCGATCCTGGCCGAGCTGGTCGGCTATGGACGATCTGCGGATGGCTATCACATGACCTCACCCAGCCTGGATGGCGAAGGTGCGCAGCGCTGCATGCGGATGGCGCTTCGGCAGGCGCACACCTATGGCATCTCCGCCACCGACATTGGCTACATCAACGCCCACGGCACCTCCACGCGCCAAGGTGATATTGCCGAAACGGTGGCCATCAAGACCGTGTTTGGGGATCACGCCCGCAAGCTCGCGGTGTCATCCACCAAGTCGATGACCGGACACATGCTCGGCGCGGCCGGTGGCGTCGAGGCGGGCTTCTCGATTCTGGCTCTCCTCGATGGAGTGCTGCCGCCCACGATCAACCTCGACAAGCAAGATCCAGAGTGCGATCTCGACTACGTTCCACACCAAGCCCGCCCGACTCAGACCCGCGTGGCGTTATCCAATAGCTTCGGCTTCGGTGGAACCAACGCCTCGCTCATTTTCGCCAAGCACTCATGAGATACTACCGATGTGGATCTCCGCATCGGTGCCCACGAGGTATCGCGTCTGGGTGATGTCCTCGTCCTGCGGGTACGCGGCGAGTTCACACTCAGCGATGCACAGGCCTATGTTCAGCTCCGCAATGCGCAGCAAGCAGAGCTGAGCTATGTACTGCTTCTGATCAACACCAGCGATGCCACCACGATGCCTCCGGAGGCGCGCCGCTTCATCGTAAATTCCAAGGTGAATGGCGATCCTCACCTGCATGCGATCGCATTTTTGGGAGTACGACCGCTCATGCGGGGACTGCTCCAGCTCCTGTTTTCAGCGGTTACCCTGATCGGTCGCCGTCCGGTCTACACCGGATTTTTCGACGAGGACGCCGCCGCCCACCGCTACCTAGAGGAACACCGCCAGCGAATCCACCAGCGACTAGGTTCTACGTCCAGTTCCTAGTCGGATTTCTGCAACACGGCGTGTGGTAAAGTCCCGGCCTTCATGGCTCGCAACCTTACTCTTCACGACTCTGCCTTATCCCCTAACACCCCGATAGCACACCGGTCGCCCGCCTGGAACCTAACGCTTGGGATGACCGCTGTTCTCGTGGTGGTCCTGTTCTATTCGTTTGCGGTCATCCGCAACTTCAGCGGTCCGATTGGTGACTACAACGTGTCCTTCCTGCATGAATACCTCGCCTGGTACGCATCGAAGCACTTGTCCTTTTGGCCGATTCCCCATCTGAACCTACGCACGGACGAAGTGCTGTATCCGTTTGGTGCAAACGTCGCGCTCCAGAGCTGGTGTGTCGAGAGAGACATTCTGTTTGCGCTGCTCAAGCCGCTGTTCCCACACGCTCCGCTGCTCCAAATCTACTATCTGCTTGGGGTCGCGCTGAGCACGCTCGGCACCTATCTACTGCTCTTGCCGCGACACGGTGCGGTCCGGGCGGCGCTGACCAGCATGATCGCGCATGCCTTCAACTTCTACTCGATGCAGAAGTACGCCTATCACTACAACATCGCCTGCTATCACTGGACGACGCTCGGCATTGTCTGTGATTTTGTCCTCGTAGAACGGATGATGGCGGAAAAGTCGGTACCCCTGCGACTCCTCCTGCTGCGGGTGCTTCTGCTGACGCTGGCGTTCGGGTTGGAACTCGGTCACGTCCTTGGATACTCTCTTACGTCCGCTCTGTTTGCGGGCGGCTACCTCATCTGGTTTGTCCGCAAAGAGATTCACTCTGGAAACCTGACTTTCGCGGCCATCATCACTTCCTGGAAGGAGGAGGCCAAGCGCCACCGCCTCCTCATCGGCTTATTGTTGGGTACGACGGTGATCATCGCTTGGTTTTATGGTTGGGTCACCGCAGGAATTGTCCGTGATTCCTTGGCAGTCGGTCGCTTTCGCGGTCAAGGGGGTGTCTGGTGGGCGATTCCGCTGCGCCTGTTGATTCCGTACACGCCCTGGCTTCACCCATCCATGCAGCCGCCCTTTCTAAACGTTCTGGGAGACTTGGCGGAAGACGGAATTGGCGGCGGCGGCGCGGGCCTGTTTTTGCTGCTTCTCGGAGGACTAGGCGTCTATCAAGCCAAAGCTTGGCGCGTTCGCTCTCCCCTGCTGTGGCTCCTTTTCACCTTTGGACTGTACGTGTGCAGTGGTGCGTATCTTCCGCTGCTACATCTACTGCCGTGGTTCTTCTTCTGTCGGGTGTATTCGCGGGCCACGCTGGTCTACAGCACCATTCTCGCACTACTAGCCATCGACGTTTCTTTTTCGGCGGTGCGACCCCTCCGCAGAATCCTCGGACTCGTTGTGTTGGCCGCTCTGGCGGTGCTGGAGCTAACCACTTTGGTTCTGATCAAAAACGAGCATCCGCACTATTCTTTGTCTGCGCAACAACTTCAGTATTTGGACACCGTCAAAAAACTACCGGGAGAGGCCATCCTCGATTTCCCTTTCTGCATCTGCGGTGGCAATGGTGACGTCGGTGGACTCTGTCCATACTGGCAGAGAATCAAGGGAGTGTATGCACTCCAGCGCTTTCACGAAAAGAAGGTCATCGGTCAGTATTTGGGTCGACTCCATCCAACCCAAGTCGAGCCGTTTAACACGCAGGGCTGGGACTTGCTAAACAACCCCGACTCTAGCGATATCACTCGAGCAACACGCCAGCAGCGCTGCCTACGCACCGAAGAGTGGACCTTCCTGGAACAGTTCTACGTACTCAACGACTTTGCGGGTATCCAGCTCGCCACAGATCGTCTGCCCCCCGGTTGCGAGAAGGAGTTCTACGAGCACTTTGGAACGCCCATCGCCAGCATGAACCTGATGGGAGCCGGTCGGTTGGTACTCCTACCAAAACCCGCTGCACTGCGTAGTCTGGTGGATCCGGTGCGGGGCAAACAAGTCCGACTGGTTTCGCCCGATCCCGGGCAGATGGAGCGGCGGTACACAGCGCTGGATCTCCGACGTAGCGATGAGAGATCAATCCTGATCCGAAACGATGCGCTGGGAGCCCCTACCGTATTTGAGCTGAAAGAGGGCCACAGCCCCGTAGTATTTGGGCCCTACACCACTCTCCCAGAAGGAGATTACTCCGTCCGCTTCGATGTAGAGCTGACCAAGCCTGCCCACGGCCGAGTGGCCACCCTGGACATGATCGGCGGATTCGATATCGAGCAGTTCGGAAAGACCGTGCTCGACGCCGAAGCACTGGCCAATGGTCGGCGTGAGATCGAATTCAAAGCTCGCATTCCCAAACGCTCCGCTCGAATCGAAGTCCGACTATTCTCCGAGGGGGCCGGGCTCCTACTGCATGGTGTGACGGTCCGACGCTTGGGCCCGCCTTCCCAGGGATCCATCACTGCTCCCTAAGCGAGCTTGATCGAAGTTGACAGACCGACGGAGGAAGCCAGAACGAACCCAGCTTGACAACCTCCACGGCGCAAACGTACCGTGCTCGCTTATGCGAATGGATTCAAAGGATCCGACTGATGCGCACGGGCACTCCCACAGAGTGTTCGTGCGGCTCTGTGCCGGAGCGTTTCTGTTTATCACGATCCTATCGCTGATTCGCCATCACACCTTTCATTCCTCTTTGTACGACCTGGGCATTTTTCACCAAGTCCTGTGGAACACCGCCCGTGGACTCCCTTTCGCGTCATCGATCAAGCACATGAACTACCTCGGTGATCATTTCTCACCGAGCCTCGCGCTGCTGGCACCACTGGAGTGGCTGCCCTACCCGATGGAATGGATGCTGGCGGCGCAAGCACTCGCCGAAGTCCTCATCGCTTGGAACATCTTCCTGCTCGCCCGTCGCCACCTGAATGAACGACTCAGCCTCCTGATCGGAATTGGCACGC
>CALLYL010000573.1 GCA_937859535.1 uncultured Myxococcales bacterium | reverse complement strand
CATGAGCGTCTCCTTACAGGACAAAATATGCGCGGGCAGTCTGCATGAATCCACCGACGGGATGCAAGCATCTCGATCCAAGCTGGCGAAGTGGGCTCGTGTTCACGATAGTGTGAGAAACTGATCCAACTCCTGGCAGAGCTCTCCGAGCGCGGGCACCCGTGCCGCCACGTGTAGCACCAGATTTTCGATGTCGAGCGCTGCGACGGTGCGCTCAATCTTGGGCTCCGTCTTTTTCTGCGCTTTGAGGTAGCGCAAACCAGCCTGCGCATACACTCGATCCAGTGCGTCGCTGGGATGGGCAATGTCTTCTATGCAGAGCGTCTCCGGCGGGCCACCCAGAACCGCAGCAACCACTTCCGCCGTAAGTCGTGTATCCAGTTGTGAATAGTGTCGCTCTTCGGCCAGAAACCACGCCTCGATCTCCATCACCGCAAGGATCATCCGCGCAGTCACACCAGTTCGCCGCAGGTGCTCGTCCATCATCCGCTGCTTGCTCGCCAAGGTGGACCGCGCCCCTGGAAATAAATCGGTGAGTCCCAGCACTCGGTCATAGCCAGCTTTCTTGAGGCTCCGATACTGGTCGCCGAGATCCGAGAGCACGCGGCTGTCGGTCGCGCTGTTGTAAATCAGGACGAAGAACTCGGCCCCTTCTGGAGAAAAAAACCGCACCTCTTCCCAGCGGCGGCATCCGCTGGCACCGCCCGATCCAAGCTGCACCGCAAACGCCAGCTTGTGCCTACCCGCTAGCTCCGTCAGAAGCCGCAGCGCAAAGATCTGCTCGGTCTTGCCTTCGACAAACAGCGCCAGCTTTTTCATGGCCTCTGCTCACGATGCACTGTCGTCGAGGTAACCGCTGCTAAACAGGTCGAAGTGGTTCAGTCCAATCTCTCGGAAGGAATCAAACTTCTCTCGTGCGTTGCGATAGGTCAGCAGCCGGCACTTTCCACCTTGTCGCAGCAGCACCGCCCAGTGCTCAAGCGGCACCGCATTCATCACAAAGCGATCGTTGGTGGCCATCAGGATCTGGGAGCCGCTGGCCTTGCCAAGCTCTAGGAGGATCTCAATCATCAGGGTCGAGCGCTTGTAGTCCAGCCCCTCCCCGACATCATCCAGCAGCACGCAGCTTGGCTTTTTGGCCAGGAGCGCATACGTCATATGCACCATCAGCGCCAGCGCTCGAAACATCCCCTGCGACATGGTGATCTGATCAATCCAGTGATCTCCCAAGTCCTTCTCTTTGACCGCCAGCCCCAGTAGCGGCCCAGGCAGAGGCTGGGAAAGCTGAATACCGGTCGGCTGCCGCGCATCAATGTCCTCGATGGAGTAGTCGAGCCGCCGCAAATGGCCTTTGATCGCATCGATATAGGGCTGGCCAAGCTCTTTTTTGCCGCGCAGAAAGACCGCCACCGTGCGTTTCCAGTCCGATGGATCGACCGGCGGCGCATCCTTCACCAGGACCGCAAACTCTTCCCTTCCCATGTGCGATCCGAAGGGGTACAGGCGCACTCCCTCGGCCCAGGCGTGCAGCGGTTCCAGAAAGGGATGTAGCCTGCGATCTCGCTTCGCCGCCACCGCGAGCGCGTCTTCCTCGATCTGAAACGGCAGCTCCTGCATCGTGGAGTTCAGAGCTGCGCAGATCGTGCCGCTGCCATCCGCTCTTCGAGACAAGAGCTCCTTGCCATCTACCACGAGCTGCTCACTCAGGACCTTCGGATACTCACCCTCTAAGCTGTAGAAAACGCTCTGTCCCTGCGGATCACGGAAAGTCGCCTCAAAACGACCCGTGGAAGGAAGTCTCTTTGTTCGAACGATGGCCGCCAGCGAATGGATCACAGCCAGCGTGCGGGACTTGCCGGTGGCATTTCTTCCGACCACGAGCATCGCATCCTCTAGGTCAAAGCGCTCTAATGACCACTCGCCAAGCTTGCCTAGATTTTCGCTGTAACTGAACGCGCTAAGCTGCATCTGAAACTGACCTTTCGTCCCTCACCGACGCCACATGATGCGAGGGATGGCGTTCCCCTGTCAATCCAGCCAAGCGGCCCTACTGCTGCCCCATCGCCTGTTGGCGGAGACATTCGTAGAGCAGCACGGCCCCGGCGGCAGAGACATTCAGCGACGCGCCGTGCAGACCGGACGGCATCGGGATTTCTGCGCGCAGGTCACAGGTTTTGCGGACGAGCGGACGCAGGCCACTGCCTTCGCCACCGAGCACCAGGCCGACCGGGATCGACAGATCCAGCTCCCACAGCGGCTGACCGCCCTGACCCGGCGCAACCGCTGCAACCATCCACAGCCCGCCTTCCTTGAGCTGCTCCATCGCTCGCACCAGGTTCGGCACCTTGACAATCGGCAGTGAAGAAGTCGCCCCCGCCGCCGCTTTGATGGTCGCCGCCGTCACCCCCGCCGAGCGGTCCTGCGGAATCACCACCCCGTCCGCCCCGAGCACACACGCCGAGCGAATCAGCGCCCCCAGGTTCTGCGGATCTTGCACCCCATCGAGCAGCAGCAAAAGCGGCGTCTTGCCGGCCTCCTGCGCCCGCGTTACCGGCACCATCGGGTCCGTCTCATACTCGAACTCGGCACACAGCGCGACCACCCCTTGGTGAACCCCGCCGTGCGTCAGCCGGTCCAGCTCTCGCCGCGACTTGCCGATGGTAGAAAGGCCCGCCTTGGCTGCCGCCGCGACGACTTTTCCAATCGCCTCGCCCTTGGCATCCTCCCCCTCGGCCACAAACAGTGAGCGAATCTCGGAGGGCCGCCGCTCGACCAGCTCCCGAACTGCATGAACCCCGTAGACGACCTGACTGCCCGTGCTGGCTTGCGTTTGCATGGCCGTCCTTGTACGCCAAGTCCGTCGCAAATCCAATCAGCGAGTGGGCAGTGCTGCCGGTGGGTCATTTGAAAAATTTTGGACAGCCGGCAGCTTGGCTGTCCCGCCCGAAACAGCAGAAATCTTCGGCGGCAGATCTGCCCCTGCCCAGAAAAATGTTCAACGATGGGGTGGCCGCGCTGCCAGTCAGCCAAAAATTCGCCAAACCAGGGCGGCTGCTCTGCTGGCCCACGCAAAAAATCAGCAAATGCCCGGCGGCCGCTTTTTCTGGCCCGCGAAAAAAAACGCAAACCCGGGGCGGCCGCTCTGCTGGCCCACGCAAAAAAAACGC
>CALLYL010000572.1 GCA_937859535.1 uncultured Myxococcales bacterium | reverse complement strand
CCCGTCTCGGGACCAAAGAAGCCGCCGCGCTGGAAAGAGTGACCGCTCCCTCCAAACCGCTGCCACTGTCCGGGCCCGACGACCTGCTGGTCCATGCACTTACTGACCCCAGCTTGCTCGGTACGAGGACTGTCGCCGATGGTCGCAGTTCTCCCTGGAAAGCATCCTAGTCTCTGGTAGATGAGGGCTTCCGTGGCTCTCAAGGACACGATATGCTGTAGTGAATGCCCATCAGGGTGTGCGCTCTCGTAGGGGGACATGGGGAGCTTGCTGTGGGAATGCGATTCCCATGAAGGTTGGCGAGTTCCTGGCGCGCTTTCGTAGGTGGGCTCTGCAAGGAGTATGATGTCGGACCAGCCAGAGCAGAGTGTTGAGCGAACCTCTTCATCGCCGGTACAGACCCTTGATGGAGCGTGGTTTCGTCGAGAGCGGGAGCGGGTGGCCATCGGACGGAAGTCGCTCGCGACCAAGCTGGGAAGTACGGAGAGTCGGCTCCATACCCTGGAATGGCGCAGACAACAGGTTCCGACGGAGTGGTTGCCCGTGTTGCGGACACTCGAGTTTCGGATTCCTAAGAGCGCTGTGCCTGAGCCTCCTGTGGCAGCAGTAGATCGATCGGAGTCTTCGGTGTTGGTCATTGAGTCTGTGGCTACCGAAGCGACCGTTGTGGAACCGCCGGTCGTTGCGGAACCGCCGATCGTTGCGGAAGCGCCGGTCATTGCGCAGGCAGTCGTCGAAGCTCCGCCGCTCGATGCAGTGCCTCCCGATTCCCAGAGCGCTCTGCCGTCCGGTACCTCGTCAGCAGAGCCGAGCCCGCCGAATCCTTCCGAGCCACTTCAGCTCTATCACGGTCGCTGGCTGCGCGAGCGTCGCTATAAAAGGGCGGTGCCGTTTCAACTGCTGACTGAGACTCTCGGCTGCACGGAGAAAGAGATTTACGCGCTGGAGCGTCACGACATTCGGCTGCCGCTGCGCTGGGTTTCGCGACTGCTCAAGCTGGGGCTACTGTCGCTTGAGGAGTCCAAGGCAGTGGCGCGGCTGCCTCGGATATCGCAGTTTGATGGCATCTGGCTCGAACGACAGCGGGCGGTGTTGAAGCTGTCGCCCTCGGAGCTGGCCAAGCAGCTTCAAGCGAGCGGGACCGATGTGCGGCTCGTGGAGTCGCGGGCGTGGTTGGTACCAAGTGAATGGTTGTCGACGCTGAATCGACTGCTCGAAGAGCGCAAAGCGGCAAAAGCGAAGGCCGCTGCCGCCGCCAAGCCCGAGGCCAAGCTCAGTCCTGCGAAGGCCCCGATCCGCAAGACCGGGTCTAAAGAGTCCGCCGCTCCGTCTGCGAGCATCACCGATACGATCGTCGAGTATCGCGTCAAGCTCGGTCAGCACATCGGTCAGTCTGCCGTTGATCAGCATAAGGACGGACTGAGCCGCACTGAGATCGCGGGCCAGATCGGTGACGACGTGCTAACCACGATTGGTCTCAAGCGCGACGAGCTGGCAGCCAAGCTCCGTCAGCCGCTCGGCGAGCTGGTCGCCGACAAAAGGCTCCACACTGTCGGTGAAAAGCGATTGATGAACTGCCACGCCGGGGCGAAGTAGTAGGCAGACCACTGGCGCGATGGAGCTACCGCTTCTGTAGCAGCATAGGAATCCAGATCTGATTGCCGTCGAGAAGTTGTGGAACTGCGCCCATTCGGGAAGTGGGTGGGCATTCGCCCGATCATCCGGTCCGTGAGGTCGAATTTGAACTATAATCGCCCCGGGGGACATTCGTATTCATGTTGGCAGAAGGGCAGGTCGTCGGCAGCTACCGCATCACGCGTAAGCTCGGAGAAGGGGGAATGGGGGCCGTGTTCCAAGCGGTCAATCAGGAGATCGGCAGAACTGCTGCGATCAAAGTGCTACACGCGCAGTTTGCCCAGAACCCACAGTTTGCCACCCGCTTCCTAAACGAAGCAAAGGCGGCCAACGCGATCGACCATCCCGGTGTGGTCGAGATTTACGAGTTCAACCGTCTGCCCGATGGCACGACGTTTATCGTGATGGAGTTTCTGGCCGGAGAGTCGCTTGCCAAGCGATTGCAGAACGGCCCGCTGGGTCTTGACACCCTCCGTATTGCTCGTCAAATCGCCTCTGTTCTCGCCGCTGCGCATGACAAAAACATCGTCCACAGAGACCTCAAGCCCGACAACGTGATCATGGTGAAAGACCCGGAAGCTCCAGGTGGCGAACGGGCGAAGGTGCTGGACTTCGGAATCGCGAAGT
>CALLYL010000571.1 GCA_937859535.1 uncultured Myxococcales bacterium | reverse complement strand
CCTGGCGCTGTTCTTTGTGCTGTTTGACGTCGAGGCAGCGTTCATGTTGCCGTGGGGCGTCTCGGTGCGCGAGCAAGGGGTGGTCGAGATGGCAGTGTTCGTGCTGATTCTGCTGCTCGGCTGGGGCTACGCGGTACGAAAGGGCACGCTGCGATGGCACTAGAAGACAATCGATCGTTTACGCATCCGCTGTATGACTTCATGCTGTCGGTTCCGGGACTTTCGGTGGCAACCGCTCCGATCGATCAACTGCTGACCTGGGGACTCACCAACTCGCTGTGGATCTTCCCAATGGCGACGAGCTGCTGCGGCATCGAGTTCATGGCCACAGCGGCAAGCCGGGTCGACATCGATCGCATGGGCAGCATCGTGCGTGGGACACCGCGCCAAGCCGACGTGATGGTTGTGGCCGGCACGATCACGGTGAAGATGGCTCCGCGAGTCAAAAAACTGTGGGATCTAATGCCGGAACCCAAGTGGTGTCTGGCCATGGGCTCCTGTGCCATCTCGGGAGACTTCTATCGCGACCTATATCCGACGGTGCCGGGAATCGATACGTTCATGCCGGTCGATGTCTATGTACCGGGCTGTCCGCCCAATCCCGAAGCCCTGATGGCCGGGATGCTGCGCCTGCAAGAAAAAGTGCGGCTCCAGCGTGAAGGCAAGTGGGCCCCGAAAGAGACGCGGCCCGAAACGGCCAAGATGATCATGCCAGCGCTGCGACGGATAAATGATCCGACGCGAGATCCCAAGCTCGATGATGCGCAGACACATAGCGCGATGAAAGTGGCGGGCTCTGGGGCACTCGAAGAACAGCCTACCCAAGCCCGTCAAGGAGTGCGAGCAGAGCCGATCGCGAAGGTGGACGGAGATCTCGAAGCGCTGCTGCGAGCGCACGGCGTGACGGAGATCCCAAAGGATGCACCGCCGCTGGTTCCGGTCGAGCGGCATCGTGAGCTGGCCCGGGCGCTCAAGGACAGAGGATTCCGACAGCTTGTCACGGTCGTTGCCTCCCACTATCTGGCGAAAAAGGACAAGGCCGAGGTGGTCACCGAGCCCGAGTATTACGAGGTTGCGTACGCGCTGCGCACTCCGGGTCGCGGCTCGCAGGTGGTGATGTGGCGGGTGCGGTTCACGGCGCTGGACGGAATCGATTCACTGTACGGCGTGTTTGCGGGGGCCGATTGGCAGGAACGCGAACAGTTTGATCTCTTCGGGGTGCGCTTTGCGGGACATCCCGATCTGCGGAGAATCCTGCTGCCCCACGACTACTCTACTTTCCCATTGCGCCGCGATCACGCATCCGACGCGCCCTGCGCACCGTGGAGATAAGCCGATGAGCATGCCGATGACCGAGGCAACAGCCAAACGTCGGAATCCGCACTTCCGGCTCGATCTGTACGAACCAGAGGCGGACCTAATGGTCTTAAACTTTGGACCGCAGCACCCGTCGACCCACGGCGTGTTTCGGATGCAGCTCTATCTCGATGGTGAAAAGATCGTCAAAGCGGTGCCGGATCTGGGCTACCTGCACCGCGGCGTAGAAAAGCTGTGCGAGCGACTGACCTACGTGCAGATCACGCCCATTGTCGACAAGAACGACTACGTATCGCCGATGCACAACGAGCAGGCGATCAACATGGCGTTCGAGAAGCTGATGGGAATCGAGGTTCCTCGTCGAGCACGCTATCTGCGAACGATCTTTGCAGAGCTTCAGCGGATCGCGTCACACCTTCTGTGGCTTGGAACCTTTGCGCTGGATCTCGGGGGTGCGATTGGGGGTGGGGCTTCGGTGTTCTTGCACTGCTTCCGCGAGCGAGAGCTGATCCTCGATCTGTTCGAGGAAGTGACCGGTGCCCGCTTTCACTACAACACCCATACCATCGGTGGAAACCGCCACGACATCACGCCGGGCTGGGCAGACAGCGTCAAGAAGGTACTATCGGTCATCGAGTCGCGGATTCCCGAATACGAAAGTATGACGCTTTCCAATGGCATCTTTTTCGAGCGCACCAAGGGAGTCGGTGTCCTCGATGGAGAGCTGGCCTTGGAGCTGGGAATCACCGGCCCGATCTTGCGCGCCAGCGGAGTCGATCACGATTTGCGCCGTGATGCTCCGTATCACGCGTATGACGAGATCGAAGTCAAAGTTGCGTCCCAACCGGGAGGCGATTGCTGGTCAAGATCGGTCGTCCGTCTCGCCGAAATTCGCGAAAGCATCCGCATTGTCCGGGCGCTCATCGATTCCGTTCCAGAGGGTCCGATCTGCGGTTATAAGCCGATCAAGCTCGTCGGTCAGGTCAAAATCCCATCCGGTCAGATATACTCCGCGATGGAGTCTTCTCGTGGTGAGCTAGGAACCTACGTCATCGCGGGTGGAGGCGAAGGCAACGTCAGTCCGTATCGACTAAAGATTCGACCGCCCAGCTTTCACGCGCTCTCAGCGCTGCCATATCTGCTACCGGGTCACATGGTCGCCGATGCCGTGGTCATCCTCGGCTCGCTCGACCCGATTATGGAAGAGGTCGACCGATGAACGGACTCCTCCACGGACTTCTGTATGGACTACCGATCATCACGGTGGTGCTGACGGCCACAGCGCTTGGTCTGTGGTTTGAACGCAAGTTTGCGGCACGCATCCAGAGTCGCAAGGGACCGACAATGGTAGGTCCAGCAGGAATCCTGCAACCGCTCGCCGATGTCCTCAAGATGCTGCAAAAGGAACAGATCGCTCCGGCTGCTGCGGACCGATTCCTGTTCGAGCTGGCCCCGATTCTGTGTGGTGCCTGTGCGGTCGCAACAGCAGCGGTGGTTCCATTTTCACCGACGGTGATCGCCGCAGACATCGATGTCGGGGTGCTGTATGTGTTGGCGGTCAATGCGCTGATCCTGATTCCAGTGTGGATGGGCGGCTGGGCGAGCAACAACAAGTTCGCGCTGATTGGTGCGATGCGAGCGGTGGCGCAGTCTGTCTCGTACTCTGTTCCGATGGTGCTGTCGGCGCTGGTGCCGGTGATCTTGGCCGGTTCGATGAGCCTATCGGACATCGTGCGTTACCAGTCCGAGCATCACTGGTTTGCGCTGTGGCCAACGATTCCGGGTCTGCCCGCGTTTGTGCTGTTTTTCCTGTCGTCACTGGCGGAAGCAAACCGAATTCCCTTTGACATTCCTGAAGCCGAAAGCGAGCTGATCGCAGGAATCACCACCGAGTACACCGGCATGAAGTTCGGTCTGTTTTACATGGCCGAGTACATCCATACGCTGATCGCATCAGCGGTCGCGTCGGTGCTGTTCCTTGGTGGTTGGGATGGACCGCTGTATCCGGGGCTGCACTGGATGGTGATAAAAACACTCCTTTTGTTTGCCTCTATTTACTGGGTCCGGTGGTCCCTGCTGCGCTTCCGCACCGATCAGCTCATGATGCTGTGCTGGAAGTGGCTGGTGCCCGCAAGCCTGCTACTGGTGATGGCAGCAGCGCTGTATGTCAAAGCAGGAGGAATGTAATGGGCTACTTCCTCGACTCCGTTCGCGCACTTGGCACGACGCTGCGCAACTTTTTACGACCTCCGGTCACCATTGAATATCCTCAGGTGATCCGCCCGCGACCCGAGCGACATCGCGTCAGCTTTGCGCTGCTGATTGACGAAACCGGGGACGAAGCGTGCATCGGCTGTCTGGCCTGCGAACGCATCTGTCCGTCCCAAGTCATCGCGATCAAGCAAGCTCCAAAGCGCGAATCGAAAGTGACCGGCAAAAAGCGCGGCTATGCAGAAGACTTCACGCTCGATCTGGAAGCGTGCATCTTCTGCGAGCTGTGTGTGCAGGTCTGTCCGACCGACGCAATCGTGATGTGTCGCGCTCCTGAAGTACCGGGATTCTGTCGCGAGGACTTGGTCCTGACGATGGACAAGCTGTACGAAAATCAAAAGTCCAAAGCGCTGTCCTGGGGAACCGCAGCCAAACTGCTGGAGATGCAAGACCCGGCGCGGGGCAAACCAAAGCCGGCTGATGCGGGCGACGACAAATCGGCGGAAGCGGGCGCGGAAAAACCCAAGGCCAAAGGACTCAAGGCCAAAGCCGCGAAGACCATCGCAGAACCCGCAAAGGAATCTGTAATGGAGTCCGCGAAGGAATCACCGAAGGAGTCCGCGAAGGAGTCCGCGAAGGAGTCCGCTTCGATGGAGGTTCCCCCAACGGACGCCAAGCCTGCAATGGCTGCCGAAGC
>CALLYL010000570.1 GCA_937859535.1 uncultured Myxococcales bacterium | reverse complement strand
TGAAGGCAGGCAGCGGCTGGGTACAGCCAAGCCACACAAATCGATTCGGTCGCCAGTCGATCTGCGGCTGAAACGACTCCGCGAAACGAGCACGGACCACGCTGTTCAGACCATCGGAACCGACCACCAGATCGGCATCGAGGTAGGCATCGACATCGCCCGACTGAATCTCGCGCTCGAACACAATCTCGACGCCGAGCTGTAAAGCCCGCTGCTGCAAGATGCGCAGCAGATCGTTCCGCCCCAGTCCCGCAAAGCCGTGCCCACAGGACCGTACGACGTGATCGCGGTAAAAAATGTCGATGTTGTCCCAGTGGTAGAAGCTGCGCTCGATGGCGTCGTAGCTCTCGGCGTCTTCATCGCGCAGGTAGGACAGCGTCTGATCGGAAAAGACCACCCCGAAGCCGAACGTGTCGCTCGGTCGATTGCGCTCGATGACCGTGATGCGATGCGCCGGATCGGCCTTTTTCATCAAGATCGCCAGGTAAAGTCCCGCAGGACCGCCACCCAAACAGACGATGTTCATCGCTTTCAAATATCACCCGGAACAGCAAAGGTCTATCGGAGCCAAATCCGTCTGAGAGCGGCTATACTCTGGCCCACGATGGCAAACGACAGCGGGGTCCGATCCGGCAAGCGATTCGTGGTGGTGGGCGGCGGCGTCACCGGCTGCGTACTCGCCGAGCGCATTCGCCAGCGCCACCCTGACAGTCAGGTCACCCTTCTCGAAGGAAGCAGCACGCTCGGAGGACTGTCGGTCCGCAGCGAGCCTGATCCCATCGGCTGGGATCGCTTCTATCACGTGGTCACGCCGCAGGACGGCTTGCTCATCGACTGGCTGAAGCGTCTGGGCGTCGCCGACAGGCTGCGCTGGAGAGGAGCCCATACCGGATTCTATGCCGATGACACCCTGCATCGCTTCGACACCCCGCTCGATTTTCTGCGCTTCCCGCCGCTCGACCTGATCGACAAAAGCCGACTAGCCGCCAGCATACTCTACGCATCTCGAGTGAGCGACGGCGCACCACTGTGGAATATCACCGCCAGCGACTGGCTCCGCAAAATTGCTGGAGAGCAGGTTTATCGCAAGTTCTGGGAGCCGCTGCTCCGCGCCAAGCTCGGCAGCGCCCACAACGAGGTCGCGGCCACCTTCATTTGGTCGACGATTCGCAGGCTCTACGCCACCCGCCAAGCCGAGGGACGTCGCGAGGCCTTTGGCTATATTTCGGGCGGCTATGCACCGGTCTTTGCCGTCGCCGAACAGTATCTGACCAAGCTCGGAGTCCAGGTTCGTAAGTCGTCACCGGTCGAGCACATCGCCGATGGTCCCGATGGCAGCACCCGCGTCCGCACCCGCGATGGCAGTGAAATCATCGCCGATCGAGTGATCTACACCGGCCCATCTCGCTTTTTGCCCAAGCTGTGCGCTGGTATGTCGATTCCCGAGGAGCTGCTCGGCCGCGCTCGCTCGATCCGTTACCTCGGCGTGCTGTGCATGGTGGTGAAGCTGACGCGGGCGTTTAGCCCCTACTACGTCCTGAACTTGACCGATCCGGGGCTGCCGTTTACCGGAGTGATTGGTCTGACCACCCTGGTCGACCCGAGCGAAACCGGCGGCCATCACTTGGTCTATCTGCCGCGCTATCTGCCCGACGATGATCCCGACTTTGACAAGCCCGACGAAGCGTTCACCGAGCCGTTTCTCTCTGCGCTCGAGCGCATTGGCACTCGCCGTGGCTTCCGTCGTGATGAGATCCTGCTGAGCAAGATGTTCCGCAGTCGCTTTGTCAGCCCGATCGCCGTGGTCGGTTACGACAAGCTGAGGCTGCCTATTCCGCTTGTGCCACGCCGCTTGTACCTGCTAAACACCGGGCGCATCCTCGGCGGCACGCTGAACAACAGCCAGATGATCGAAGAAGCAGAACGAGGACTCGACGAAATCCTGGCCTAATCGCCCAACTTTCGCAGACAGTTCGAAGGTCGCAGCGGACGCACAGCGCAATGGAACCCAAGCACAGCGAAGGCACCCTCTCGGAAGTCATTGCTCGCAAGCGGATCGTGCTGGTCGTCGGGTCCGGTGGTGTGGGCAAGACCACCACCTCGGCCACGTTGGGACTGCTCGCGGCGCTTCGAGGCAAACGAGTGCTGGTGCTCACCATCGACCCGGCCCGGCGGCTCGCTGATGCGCTGTCGGTCTCGGCGCTGAGCCACGAGATCCAAAAAGTTCCCGAGGATCGGCTGCGAATCCTGGCAGCAGCTCGCGGTGAGACACCGGTTCCTGGTGGCGTTCTCGACGCGATGATGCTCGACCAGAAGCGGGCCTTTGATGATCTGGTGACGCGCTATGCCCCCGATCCAAAGCTGCGCGAGCGAGTCTTACACAACCAGATTTATCAGCAGATTTCGTCCGCGCTCGCTGGTTCGCACGAGTACTCGGCCATGTCGCGGCTGTATGAGCTATCGCAGCTTGACCGCTATGACCTGCTGG
>CALLYL010000569.1 GCA_937859535.1 uncultured Myxococcales bacterium | reverse complement strand
GCGGTCAACGTCGTCTCTTTCGGTTCCCGTCTCGAAAAGCCCGCCTACCTAGAGCTTAACTTTTACTACGGCGGCACGATTGGCGACGATCCGGACAAGCGCTGGCGGGTGGTGTTTGTGCCCGGCTATTCCGGCGACCTGTTTCACGCCACCGGGAACTTTTCGCAAAATTTCGCGATTCGGAATGCCTACGCCGAGGTCGAAAACCTGGGAGTGCGCGGACTGTCGCTGTGGGCCGGTTCGCGGATGTATCGGGGCGACGACGTCTACCTGCTCGATTTCTGGCCGCTCGACAACTTGAACACCGTTGGTGGTGGTGCGGCCTATTCGTTCAATCAGAAACGAACACTGCTCCAGCTTCAGATCGGGATGAACCGACTGGCTGACTGGTATCAGTTTCAGCAGATCCAAGTCCCAGCGCGGCGACTGCCCTCGTCCACGACGGTACTGAGCCAGCAACCAGCGACGACCACCGTGACCACGCTGGATCGACAGCGGCTGGTGATGTCCGCCAAAGCCACGCAGTTTGTGCGAGCACTCGACCAGCTCCCAAACGGCAAGATCATCGTCTACGGAGAGTTCCACTACCTACCGAAGGGTGAGCGTCAGCCGGAGATGGTGGGTCTGCCGCCGCAGCCTCTGTGCGACGACTATGGCTATGTGTTGGGCGCGCAGCTCGGCGGCTGGCTACGCAGCTTTGTGTTCGCCAACCTGTTCTTCCGTCATGCGGGAGGTCTTGGCGCATTTGGCGATTTGGGCCGACCATTTGGCTTTGGCAGCGACGAGAGAGTCTGGGGTGCGACCGAAAACACCCTGGCTCTGTCGGGCAACTACGAGTCCCAGAACCTGGGCATGATGGTCGGCGGCTATTTCCGGAAGTGGAGCGATGCCAACCAGGCGGAGGACAGCGGCTACAGCGAAGGAGCGCTGGCGGTCCGCCCGACGGTCTACTTCACCAAGTACATCCACACGGCGGTCGAGCTCTCCTATCAAATTCGCCGTCCGACGACGGTGGATCAGGACACCACCCGTTATATTCGTCCGATGGTGGCGCGGGCGAGCATCATGCCGATCGTGGCACCCCTTGGGCGTGGCACCTACTCGCGACCGTTTATTTACGCGCTCTATACCCTGAGCTGGCTCAATGCCGATGCGCAGTACTATCTGTTCGAGCCGCAAGATGTGCGCGCCGGGCGTTCGATTGTCCACTACCTCGGCCTGGGCGTAGAGTGGTGGTTCAACAGCTCGTATCGGTAGTCCGTCGATTTCATCCGGTGAGACAGAGGGGCAGGGAGTCTTTCAAGCCTTGCAACTAGCGACTCCTGTTCTTGGTGACCCGGCGGTGGGCGGTGCCGCTGTTCGGATCGCTGGCATCGAGGTGTTTCCGGGCATGCACATGGGTATCTGAAGCGGTCTGTTTGGCGGCCCGGAGTAGCTTTTCGCGCAGCCAACTATGGGCGGGATCTGCGTCGAAGCGCGGATGCCAGACCATGCTGAGCGCATACGGACGCAAGGGAAGGGGTGGCGGCAGGAGTCGCAGTCCGAGCGGCTCCGCAAACAGGTTGGCGACACGCTCGGAAACGGTCACGATGTAGTCGCTCTGAGCGACCAGATACAGGGCACTGTGAAAATAGGGAATCGCCCGGGCCACTCGTCGGGACAGACCGCGCTCGTGGAGCATATCATCGACGTAACCGCCGGGCTTCCCGCGAGGTGCAATCTGGATATGGTCAAGTTTCACAAACTCGTCGAGCGTAAGCCGCTTGCCAATGTGCGGATGATCCTTGCGCACGGCGCAGACGAAACGATCGGTTAACAGAGGTCGGAGTCGCAGCTCCGGTAGGAGCGTTCCGTAGATTCCGATGGCGAGATCCGCAGTCCCATCTCGTAGCAGCGCCGCGTCATCGGGGGTGTTGGGCAGCATTCGCAGCGCGACGTGGGGGGCTTCCTCGCAAAGTAGACGATCCCAAGACGCCCCAAGGACAGCGAGCACGTAGTCCGTAAGTAGGACGACGAACTTGCGCTGGAGCTTTGCGGGAACAAAGGGCTGCTCGGGCTCTAGGACTCGGCGGGCTTCGGCCACCAGCGCCTGAACTTGGGGACGGAGAGTCTCGGCGCGGGGGGTGAGGACCATGCCTCGACCGGCGCGGACGAGGAGCGGATCGGCGAGTCGGTCGCGGATGCGTGAGAGGGCGTGGCTCATGGCGGGAGTGGACAGGCCGACGCGGCGCGCAGCTTTGGTGACACTCCCTTCTTGAAGCAGGGCGTCCAGAGTGAGCAGGAGTCCCAAATCGGAAGGTTCCATGCCGTGGAAAGTATACACCTTCCAGATTTCGCCAAGTGGAACGATGGACTCTGTCTGCTCGTTGAGGATTTTGGATCCGCCAGGAGCCGGGGTTTGATTGTTCGTTGCCGAGGGTCGATTGGTCGTGGTAAGCCTTGCGGCAATGTTAGAGACGCTAAGCAAAGGCTTTCGCCTCGCCCGAGAGAAGCTGACTGGGCAGGCCGAGCTATCTGAGGAAAACATCGAGGCGGCCCTGCGCGACGTGCGGATGTCGCTGCTCGAGGCCGACGTGGCGCTGCCGGTGGTCCGCTCGTTCTTGCAGCGGGTCAAGGACAAGTCGGTCGGTCAGATCGTCAAGCTGCGGGCGAAGGCAGAGGTTCCGTCCGACGGAAAGTCGGGCGAAAAGAGCCTCAAGTCGATGGAGGTTACGCCGGACTGGCACTTCATCAAGATCTGTCAGGAAGAACTGACGGCTCTGATGGGGAACGCCGAAGGCGGCCCGACGGAGTTCAACTGGGCGAAGAAGGGTCCGACGGTCATCATGATGGTCGGCCTGCAAGGCTCAGGCAAGACCACCACCGTTGGAAAGCTGGCGCGCTGGCTGCATAAGATTCACAAGCGGAAGCCGCTCCTTGTTGCCGCAGACGTGTATCGTCCCGCCGCCGTGCAGCAGCTTCAGGTCATCGGCGACAAGCTCGGCATGACGGTGTTCACCGGCGACGGCAAGAACCCGGTCGAGATCTGCGACGAAGCGTACAAGTACGCCTACACCAAGGGCTACGAGGTGGTGCTGCTCGACACCGCTGGGCGACTCGCCATCGACGAGCCGCTGATGAAGGAGCTCGACCAGATCAAAAGTCGGGTAAAGCCCCAGGAAGTGTTCCTGGTCGTCGACTCGATGATTGGTCAGGATGCGGTCAATACGGCGCGGACGTTCCATGAACGGGTCGCGACGACCGGCTTTATCCTGACCAAGCTCGATGGCGATGCGCGTGGTGGCGCGGCGCTGACGATTCGGGAAGTGACGGGACAGCCGATCCGTTTCCTCGGCGTGGGGGAAAGCCTCGACAAGATCGAGGAGTTCCGCCCCGAGGGACTCGCGAGCCGCATCCTCGGTATGGGCGACATCGTTGGCCTGATGAAGGACTTCGAGCAGGTCGTCGACACCCAGAAGGCCGAGCAGGACGCGATGCGGATGCTCAAGGACAAGTTCTA
>CALLYL010000568.1 GCA_937859535.1 uncultured Myxococcales bacterium | reverse complement strand
CGTCCGATTCCTTGGTGGTGTTTTCGGGATCGGCGATCCAGCTCTCTTTGCCAGCGGCATCTACGATTCGGAATTTATATAGGTACTTCGTGACCCATGGCACGCTGGTCTTGACCCGCCACGAGGTGCCATCGAAGGTCAAGGCGTCGCCCATCACCCAGCCGTTCACCTTGTAGTCACCACGCAGCTCGACGACCTTTTCATCGCCTCGGGTGGTGATTCCGCCCATGCCTTTGTAGACGAACTCGGTTTCGCAGCGGCGCTCGCTGACGTCGCACATCGGCGGCGGTGGCATCATGCCCGAGCCGGACCCGGAGCCATAGCCCGAGCCCTCTTTGCGCGGACCCGGATCCCAAGGATCGCTAATGGGCTTGTTGTAGATGCTGTAGTCACCGCAGCCGACGGCCAGGGTGCTCCACACCAGCAGCAGAGAGGCAAGCTGACGACGGGCTTGCTGAAAAAGCGACATACACACCTCCTTACGGATTGGGAGGGTACGATAGCGAATCGGAGCGGGCACAAAAGGGCAAAATGTCTAAACCAGCCCGGTGGCTGCGTGCTTTGGCGGGCTGCGTCGCTTGTGTCGCGATTGGAGTATGCTGCGCGGGTGTCTCGCACTGAGGACGATCCGGCCCTGATCGATGTCGATGCAGCGCTGACTCCGGCCTTTGGGCTGTCGGATGAGTTGCCGCCGCTACAGTCTGATTGGCACCAGCACGGTCGCCACCAGATCCTGTACGCGGTTCATGGACTTTTGCACCTGGAAGTGGGCAGCGCGAGCTGGGTGCTTCCCTCTCATCGCGCCGCGTTTTTGACCGCCGGAACGCTGCATCGGGTGCTGTGTGAGCGTCGGGTGGGACTGCGTACGGTGTATTTGGCTCCGTCTGTGCTTGCTGCTCCGCCGTGGGACTGTCGGGTGTTCACGGTCTCGCCGCTCGGCAAAGAGCTGCTGCTGCATGCGATGCGCTGGAATCACCACAGCGATCCCCATGATCCGCTGGCGAGATCGTATTTTGCGACGCTCGGCATGCTGGCGCTGGAGTGGAGTGAGCGGGTCGCGCTGCCATTTCGGCTCCCGGTGCCGCAGTCCGAGGAGCTGCAGCGAGCGACGCGGTTTGTACATGGTCGAATCGGCAGCCCGATTGGAGTCAGTGATATCGCCAAAGCAGCGGCTCTGTCCGAACGAACGTTGCGGCGACGGTTCCAAAGCGAGCTGGCGATGACTCCGCATGCCTATCTGAACACGGCCCGGATGCTGGCGGCGCTCGATCGCTTGGCGGTGCGGTCGCTCTCGATTACTGAGGTCGCGTTGGAGGTTGGTTTCGAGACGCCCAGCTCGTTCAGCCATGCCTTTACAGCCTTCGTCGGTGAGACGCCCCGCGATTATCGCCAGCGAGTCCTTGTCACAAGTACCTAAACGAACGCTTCGCAAACTCCGCTATCATGACTTGTCATGAACCCGATTCTGGATCTGTCGCTGGCGAAGGATCTACCGTGTGGTTCTTTGGTCGATCTCACCGCCCATACTCCGGGTGCCCTGCGGCGTCCGGTTCGTGAAGAGTCCTGCAAAGCGCTGGTCTTTCATCGCATCGGTGAGCCGCAGAGTCCTCCATCGGCAGAGGAGATCGCGAAGCTACCAAACGGAGTGCTGCCAGGCGGCGAAGGTCGGGACGTAGAGGGGGTGATTCGCTTCTTTGTCGGCAATCCCGAAGGAGTCGCTACGGTGACGCTGGATGGCAGCTATGACGACAAGAAGCCCACCATCGACAAATGGACTCGCGAAGGGATTCCCAAAGAGCAGTCCGACAAGGCGTTTGTTCCCTATACGTTTTTGATCGAACCGGATGGCACGATTTGTCAGATGTTGCGGCTCGATCTGGCGGGAGCACACGCTCGTGGTTTCAATCACAGTGGCTTCGGAATCGCTTTCCTAGGCGACTTTCGCTTTGAAACACCGACGGAAGCTCAGCTTGATTCGGGGGTCGCGGTGAGCGTGGCGCTGCTCCGTCAGCTCCGGCTCCATGTTCCGCCGATCAAGCTGTATAGCCATGATGAGGCCCGCGCTGTGATCAAACAGGGCCCCAAGGAATGCGTCGGAAAGCACTTCCCGCTGGAAGAGTTCCGTCATCGAATCGCCGAGCAGTGTCGTAAATAGTGGGTCCGTTCCTACTGATCCAGCACAAACGAGCAGTGAACGATGGTCAGGATGTCCTTGTCGAGCGATGAGGTGTCGTTGTTGCCTTCGTTCGAGACATCCGTTGAGTTGGCGGGGTTGATGTTGATGACGCCCATGTCGGCGCGCTTGAGCTTGCCCAGGGTCGCGCCGCCCGTCGATTGAAGGATTCGTTCGGCCCGGGTGTGACAGTCCTTGGCCGCTTCCGCCAGCATCTCGATCTTGAGCACGCCAAGCTGGGTGTAGTAGTAGCGCGGTGACTCCGAGGTAATCGGCATGCCGCTTTCCATCAGTTGGGTGACCTCGCGCGAGACTCGCTCGACCTTGGCGACATCTTTCGAGGATACATCGATCGATTGGGTGGTGCGGAACCCCAGGTTCTTTTTGCGCTCGATGCGTTCTTCGCCCTTGCCCTGGTATTCCGTCTCTGTGAGTTGTTCGGTGGTGACAGAGGAGACGCGTAACTCTGCATCGGTGATGCCCTGCTTCTTTAGATAGCCGATCGTGCGTTCGACATGATCGTGCAGCGCCTTATAGGCAACCGTGCGATCCTTGTCCTCTGTGGCAATGCTGGCTTGCCATTCGATGAGGTCCGACACGATGCGTCGCTTGGCTGATCCAGTGACATCAATCGCTCGTTCACGATGCAGTCGGACCTTCACCCAGGACTGGGCGGCAATCGCCGTTGAGACGATAATTCCAACGGAAATTGCGAGCCATCCGCCGATCGAAGCCCGATTGTTTGTGGTCATGGGCCGGACATAACATGGCAACGCCACGGCGGCAATTGTGCGCCCCGCAGATAGGCGGCGGGTGCCATCTGCCAGGGCTATGGAAGGAGTGTCGGAGGAGTTACGAAGGGAGTACGGAAGGGAGTACGGAAGGGAGCTTGCGCAGGCTTCAGCAGTCTGCTCTGTTACGGAGCGCGCTGTAGCACAGAACCGGTATTTCCGACGGCAAATAGGTTTCCGGCGCTCAGGCCGAATACGCCGTTTAGCACCTGCGAGCTACCACTGACCTGCGGGCTCCACATCGTGCCGTTCCACTTCAACAGCGTTCCTTTGTCACCCACTGCATAGACGTTGCTGGCGTCGGTTCCAAAGACACTGTTGAGCTGGAGGGTGGTGCCGCTGGCCTGCGTGCTCCAGGTGGTGCCGTTCCACTTTCTGACGTGGCCACCGGCCCCGACCGCCCAGACGTTGTTTGGGTTGCTGGCCCATACTCCACTGAGCCAGGTCAAGCCATCGCTCGCTTGCAGAGCCCAGGCGCTGCCGTCCCACTTGAGGACCGTTCCACCTCCGCCGACTGCCCAGACTTGGCTCGCACTCATTCCATAGACACCGGTGAGGTGGCTGGTGGTGCCACTGGCCTGGGCGGACCACGCGCTACCGTCCCACTTGAGGATGACGCCGTTATTGCCGACCGCCCACACATTCTTGCCGTCGGCGGCCCAGACGGCGCGGAGGAACTCGGTGGTGCCACTTACCTGAGGCGACCACGCGCTGCCGTCCCACTTGATGATGGTGCCGGCGCTGCCAACGGCCCAGACGTTTCGGCTGTCTGTCCCCCACAGGCTGGAAATCCCTTCCCGGGTGCCGCTCGTTTGTGAGCTGAGGGAATAACCATTCCACTTCACAATGGTGCCACCCGCACCACCGAACCAGACATTGCTGGCATCACTGCCCCACGCTGCAAACAAGCTGGCACGGCTCCATGCTGGTGGGGCCGTCCATGCGGTGCCGTTCCAACTGATCATCAGACCGGCATCACCCACCGCCCACAAATCGCTGGCCGAGCTGCCCCAGATCGAACCTCCGCTGGCCTGAGCAACCCATGCGGTGCCGCTCCACTTGAGCAAAGTGCCTGCATAGCCAACGATCCACAGGTTCCCGGTCCCGGTACCCCAGACGGTCCGCAGGGTCTCGACGGTACCGCTCGCCTGAGTTGCCCATGAGACGCCATCCCACTTGAGGATGACGCCGCTTGATCCGACCGCCCACAGGTTGCTCACATCGGTGCCCCAGATGCTGCGCAGATAGGTCAGTGTGCCGCTACTTTGCGCGGTCCAGGTGCTGCCATCCCACTTGAGGATGACGCCATTTGCCCCCACCGCCCACACGTTGCTGGTATCGATTCCGAACACGCCACGCAGATACGACAGCGTGCCACTGGCTTGCGTCGACCACGCGGTTCCGTTCCACTTCAGAATCACGCCGCCATCACCGACGGCCCACACGTTGTTGGCGTCGGTTCCCCAGACTCCTGACAGACTGACGGTGGTGCCGCTGAGCTGTGCGGTCCATACTTTGCCATCCCACTTCAGAATCGTGCCCGCCAGACCGACCGCCCAGACGTTCTTGGCATCGGTTCCCCACACCGCGAGCAGGTTCTTGGTGGTCGGAGTCGCTTGCTGACTCCAGCCGACTCCGTCCCATTTGACGATGACTCCGAAGTCGCTGACCGCCCATACGTTGTTGGCATCGCTACCCCAGATCGAGGGCAGGTAGTTGCCCTGCGGCAGCGGATTGCGCCAGCACCAACCATCAGCGGAACAGACTCCGCGTGGCATTCCTACCGAAAGAACAGTATCCACTCGGAGCATGGCGTAACTGGCAGAGATGGTCGCTCGGCCTCGGGCGAGTCCGGTGGCGAGTCCTGCCGTGTTGATGCTCGCTACACCCACTGCCGGAGCAATGTCTGCTGCGGAATAGGTGGCGCTGCCGCTGACATCCTTGGTGCTGCCATCGCTAAAGACCGCCGTGATCGAGAACTGCTGCGTCCCACCAATTGCGAGCGATGGACCTTGCGGAGTCATCCGCAGAGTGGTCGCTACGGCTGCGGTCACCGTCACCGTTCCAGTGGCGCTTTGGCCCATATGCTCTGCCTTGACCTGCGCTTGGCCGATGTTTTTGGCATACGCAACACCGGTGCCGCTGAGCGAGATCACGTCCATTCCCATCAGATCGGTTGCTGACCACACTGCAACCGCTGATAGATCCTGTGTGGTTCCGTCTGTGTAGGCTCCCATCAGCTTGAACGACTGGGACATGCCCTTGGCAATCGAGATGGCGGCGGGACTCATGGCCACAGACAGCAGCGCTGCTGGTCGTACGGTGAGTGTGCCACTTGCGGAATAGCCACGGAAGGAACCGCTAATGGTGGCATTCCCAACCGCATTCCCTTTGGCCACACCGCTCGCATCAATGGACGCGACCCCGACTCCCACCGCATCGGTAGACGTCCACGCTGTCATCGCAGAGACATCTTGAGTCGTGCCATCGGTAAACGTGGCGGTGGCAACAAACCTCTGGGTGGTTCCCTTGGCCAGCGATGCCGTTGACGGACTGATGGCCAGTGCAGTGGGAGCGGCAGGATTGACGGTTAGGTTGGTCTCTACAAGCTGCCCCAGATACTCTGCGCTGACCTTGGCTTGACCTACGGCATCGCCGTGCGCGGTTCCGGTGCCATCAATCGAAGCCACACCCGAGCCCATCACATCGAGCACGGCCCAGTCGGCGCTCGCCGTCACATCTTGAACGGTGCCATCGGAAAAGGTACCCACCACCGCAAACTGCTGCGACGTGCCTTTGGCAATCGCCACATTCTGTGGGCTGAGCGTGAGCGACTTAACCGTTGCTGCGGTGACTTCGAGGGTGGTGCTGGTGGTCTTGGTCAAATAGCGCGCCGAGATCCGGGCTTTCCCAACATTTTTGGCAGTGGCCAGACCGAGTGAGTTGACGACCGCCACACCCGTTCCAAGGGAGTCCTTCACCGACCAAGCAGATAACGTGGTGACATCTTGCGTGGTGCCATCGCTAAAAGTCGCTGTGGCTTTGAACTGCTGCGTCAGTCCTTTGGCGACCTTCGGAAGCGTGGGACTGATGGCGAGTGAGGCGATGGTCGCCGTCGTGACCATCACCTCGGTGTGAGCCTTTGTCCCCTCATAATCAACGGTGACTTGATAGCGGCCCGGAGTCGTTGGCTCGATCAGTCCCGATCCAGACTCGGGTAGCTCGCTGCCACTTGGGGTCCGTACCGACCATACTGCTTTGGTGGTGAGATCGACAATGCGACCATTGAGCGCAAAGCCACGAAGCTGAAACTGCTGCGCGGTACCTTGTGCAATCTGCGGGTTCGACGGTGACAGCGAGAGCTGCATCGCCTCTGACTCCGGAAGCGATCCGGGCTGCGGAGTCTGTTGGGGTTCACACTGAATTCCCAGCGCCGTGCACAACAGCAGCGCCAGGACGCGAAGCGGACGAATCAGGGACCAGGGAGTGTGAGTGGGGCAAGTCTGCATGCGTTCCTCCATAAAACCCTGGATATCACCAAGCTCTGACAAAAGGGAGGAGATCGATGCTGGAGGCTGATGAATGATTCCTGAATAACCAAGGGGACATCCAAGAACCAAGAAAAAAGCGTGCATACATCGTGTACGTTCAAACTGCTGCGGCACGAGCATTCACTACCAGGCGCACTCTGTAATCTTGATTCTGCTCGATGGCGTCCGGCTGCCACGGTGAGTCGAGTGCTCAGCAGGCCGCAATCAGGACAATCCATGGCTGTCTGACTGATTACAAGGGAGGAACGATGGGACTTAAGAGTGTACAGGATCTATGGAAGCAGAAGGAAAGCGTTCAGCTCGACTTCATTCGCTTCGGCTTTTGCTCGATGTCGTTCGAGCCCCTATTTGCCGTGCTCTTGGGAAAGTTCTTGGAGCACCCAACCAAGTCGAAGGCGCTCATTCTTTATGAGCTCTTCTGTATCAAAGACAAGTCCGAGCTTGAGCTCAATGCAGACAAGGCGCTGGCACCGCAGAACAAAGAGCTCGTTGACTGTATGAAGGAGCTCCAAGAAAACAAAGATGAGCGCGATGCGATGGGTTGGTTCCAGCGTGCGATGACCAAGAGCAAGAGTAAGAAGCCGGGGAAGGACGTGTTCGATTCCTTCCTCCAAGGCATCTCGAGCGGCTCCGCCAGCGATGGAGGACTGACAACCCTGCTACAGGGGTTCAATCCAACCAAGGAGCTTTCCGCGCAGAGGTTCGGGGATGGTGCGGTCGACCCAGATGGGGACTTTTCGAAGAACTCCTGGAAGAAGTTCGAGAAGTACCGAAAGAAACTCTCGGATGCGGGCTTTGATGTCAAGAGCTTGAAGCCGTAGGTTCAGGTCGGCAAGGAGCAGGCCTCGCGGGGGCCGGGCAACGCTCTGGTAGGCGACGCCTGTCATCCTGCGGGTTCGGCGCAGTCGCCAGCTCCAGCGGGCATCGGAACGGCAACGGATCGTTGTGATTCAAGAAAGGGGGGAGAACCTTGGTCAACTTCAGTAAGGAATTTCAATCTATCGCTGCGCTCCGAACGCAGGAAAAAGGTGGCAACCTGGTCGGCGTCATTTCTCAGTTGCGAATCGGTGACCACGTGCTGGCTCCGGACATCGAGATTCAGGATCCGGCAGGCGG
>CALLYL010000567.1 GCA_937859535.1 uncultured Myxococcales bacterium | reverse complement strand
AGAGTCTCGATTTTTTTTTTTTTTTCAAGAGCAACGTCCAGGCGCAAAAACAGGCCGGTTATGTCTCTGCCCAGGTCACTGTGCCGATGGGCGGTCTGCGTGCCGAACAGCTTCGCGTGCTGGCGAGTCTGTGCGAGGAATTCGGCGATGGCTTTGTTCGCACGATGGTCGAGCAGAACATCGCGCTGCGCTACATCCTCAGCGATCGGATCGTTGCGCTGTTTGGAAAGCTGAAGGAAAGTGGCTTAGGGGTCGCCGGTGCAGGCACCTTTTCCGACGTGGTGAGCTGTCCAGGGGCCGAGACCTGTGCGATTGCGGTGACAACCTCGCGCCAGATGGGAACCGTGCTGCGAGAACACCTGACGACGCTGCCAACCGATGAACCGGGACTTGCGGGCGCGAGCATTCACCTGAGCGGATGCCCGAACGGCTGCGGACAACATCACATCGCAACGATTGGCCTGCAGGGCGGGCTGCGCAAGCTGGGGAGTAAAGCGCTTCCGGTCTATCACCTGGGAATTGGTGGCGGCATCCTTGGGGATCGTGCTCACTTCACCCGGCTCGTCGGCAAGCTCCCGGCCAAGCGCGGTCCGCAAGCGATCGAACGGCTGCTCGCATTGTGGAGGAGCGATCGACACAGCCCGAACGAGACGCTGGAGACATTCTGTCGCTTGGTGCCACTCGACAAGGTACGCAGCGCGCTGGCGGACCTGCTGGAGATTGATGAACAGACAGCGTCCGCTGCTGACTTTATCGACCATGGGCAACAGACACCGTACAGCAGTGAAGCCAGTGAAGGGGAAGCTGCGGGCTAGTAACAGACGGCGTCTGCTAAAACAGATGACCGTCCGCTAAGCCCGGTTAGCGCGGCGAGATGATCTTGGTTTCAGGCGGCGGGGTAAACGCAAAGCGCGAGTCGTCGACCCCAGCCTTAGGATTGGGCTCGATCGCGGTAAACAGCAGATCGTTTTGGCCGCCCTGCTGATCAAACAGGACGGTCTCTTTGACCAGGAAGGACTTCGGCTGGACGACAAACAGCAGGTGGCGATACTGGGCGCTGGCCACCTTGGGAATCAGCTTGAGCACGAGATCGCCTGGCTCACCGAGCGGTTGATCGTCGTAGTAGCTGACCTCGAACTCCTCTTGCAGCTTGCCTCGCCCGAACAAAAAGCTGACCTGCGCGGGAAGCTGCGATGAGCTGAGCGCTTGCTTGTACGCCTGTTCGTCCTCGGGTTCATAGACCCACAGCGTGGTGCCATCGGCGACAAACAGCTTCTTTTCGGGCTTTTCATAGTCCCAGCGCATCTTGCCGGGCTTTTTGAGTGCGACGGTGCCAGAAGCCGTTCGCTTGCCCATCGGACCCGACAGCGTCTGCGCGAACTTGGCGCGGAGAGCGGCAATGCTCTCGTAGCTTTTCTGAAGCTGGGTGACGACTTCCGCGACGGGAGGTCGGGACGGTGCCTCAGCCGCCGGGGTTGCCTTGCGTGGTGGCACTGCCGGTGCCGCAGGGTTGGCCGTCGGAGATGGTTTGCCAGCAGCAGGGGCTGAGACGGGGACGGGCTGCGTAGGGGACGCCGCCGCCATCAACGACAATAGCGGCAACACAAATAGCTTTGGCAGAAAGCGCCTCATCGAGTTCTCCACAAAACGGATGTTCGCACAAACAAGGATGCGACACGGCGGCTGTCTATTCATCTGCCACCGAAGATGGCGGGTTCGGGCTAACTAGGAACGGAGGGAAGCGGTGAGCGGCTAGTGGGCGGCTTTGGCGAGGGCATCCGCGACAAAGGCCTCGATCTTGGGCAGCGGGGCAGCCCCGACGAGCTGGCCCAGCACCTTGCCTTTGTGGAAGATGAGCAGCGTCGGGATCGAGCGCACGTCATACGTGGTCGGAGTCTTGTTGCTGGAATCGATGTCGAGCTTGCCGACGTTGAGCTTGCCTGTGTACTTCTCGGCGAGCTTTTCAACATGTGGCGCGATGGCCCGACAAGGAGCGCACCAAGTCGCCCAGAAATCAACCAGGGTTGGCTTGTCGGATTGCAGCACCTCCGCCGCAAAGTTGGCGTCGGTGAGGATTTTGATGAGTGAGGAAGCCATGGGTTCTCCTTCGAAGTGCTAGCCACAATCTAATCTGGCGCGCCGGTTGCGGTAGAGGGAACTTCACATTTCACCTCACAGCGACGGAAAATTCCTGACGATCATCGAATTCACGAGCGCCAACATTCCCGCTTTCGACGACAGGATGGCTGGACTATTGTGGCGGCGCGATGACGTCCGAGATGCTCCCATCCAAGCAGCCACTCCTTCCGCTTCCACCCCCTATGGTGGCACCGCTCGGCGAGGGCCAAGTCGAAGTCGAGGGCATCGTCGGCAGCCAGGTGTTTGTGTCGCCAGAAGCAGACTTCGCGGTGCTGCGGCTCGACGTGCCCGGTCAGCTTCGTCCGGTGGTGACGATCGGGGCGCTGGCCGGTCTGCGCGTCGGTGAAACCGTGCGAATCATCGGTCGCTATGAGCAGCACGAGCGCTACGGGCAGAGGCTGCGAGCCGATCAAGCACTGCCACAACAACCGGAGTCGCGGCTCGGTATCGAACGATATATGGCGACGCTGGCGGGACTTGGGCCAGAGCTTGCGCGTCGGATCGTGGTCGAGCTTGGAGTGCAATCACTGACCGCGCTGGAAGAAGAAACGTTTCGCGTCGCGCAAATCAAAGGGGTAGGAAAAAAGCGGGCCCAGCGGGCTCTCGCCGATGCCCGGGCCAGGCGCGAAGAGCGCGCAGTGATGGTGTTTTTGCAGGGGCTGGGGATCTCAGCGGCGTACGCGTCTCGAATTCGCAAGCAGTGGGGCCAAGCGGCCATCACCAAGGTCCGCGAAAATCCGTATGCCCTGGCGCGAGAAGTGTCAGGGATCGGCTTTCACATCGCCGATCGAATCGCCGCCGCGATGGGGGTTGAACCGCTGTCTCCGCTGCGGCTGGTGGCGGGTGTGCGACATGTCCTACTCACCGCGTGCGACTCGGGACACTGTTACCTACCCGAACGAGAGCTGCTCTCGCGGGCCGTTACGCTGCTTCAGCCGCCGCCCCCAGAAGACGCGCCGCCGAACAGTCCACCACCGCTGGTCGATGAAAAGCTCGGCGAGTCACTGACGCAGGCAATTGCGACGCTGCGCTCACACGGCGAGACCCTGCACGAAGGCGAAGCGGTGTATTTGGCGTCGCTGCATCAGCTTGAGGTCGAGCTGACCAAGCAGGTGCAGCGATTGATGGGAGCGATCAGGCCACGCATTCCCACCATCAGCGAGCACGACATTCAGTTGCGGTTGGCCGAGGGACAGCGGGCAGCGCTCCAGCGGGTGGAGACGTCACCGCTCAGCATCATCACCGGCGGTCCGGGGACGGGCAAGACCACGATCATTGCGGCGCTGGTGCGGGCGTATCTGCGGGCGGGGCTGCGAGTGTGTCTGGTGGCACCGACGGGACGAGCCGCCAAGCGACTGAGTGACGCGACGACGCAGACCGCCAAGACGATCCATCGACTGCTCAACTTGATTCCCGGCGAGCGCGGTCGTAGCACCAAGGATTTGGAAGTCGATCTGCTGGTCTGCGACGAGGCCTCGATGCTGGACCTGCCGCTGGCGGTCACGCTGCTGAAGGCGGTGCCGAGTGCAGCGACGGTGGTGCTGGTCGGGGATGTCGATCAGTTGCCATCGGTGGGGCCGGGTCGGGTGCTGGCCGATCTGATTGACTCGGATCGGCTGGCGGTGACCCGGCTGCGCGAGATTTTCCGTCAGAAAGAGGGCTCGGGCATCATCGACAACGCGCAGTCAATCTTGCGCGGCGAGCTGCCCCAGTCCGCACCGATCGGCGACAAGCAAGCCGATTTCTACTGGATCGAAGTCGATGACGCAGTCAAAGCGCGCGAGACGGTGGTACGGCTGGTGGCGGAGCGCATTCCGCAGCGGTTTGGTTTTGATCCACTCACCGACGTGCAAGTTCTCACGCCGATGCATCGCGGTGAGGTCGGGACCGAGGAGCTCAACCGAGCCCTGCAAGCCGCGCTCAACCCCATCGCGCAGGCTGCACTCGCTGAAAAAGCGGCCCCCACCGGAAAGCCGAATTTTTTTGTCGGCGACAAGGTGATGCAGGTCAAAAACAACTACGAGCTCGATGTCTGGAACGGCGACATTGGCGTCATCCTGTCCCGAGACGAAGAAGAGGATTTGCTGCTGGTTCGGTTCGAGGACGAACGCCAAGTGGCCTACGATACGACGGCGCGGGAGGACTTGGAGCTAGCCTACGCGGTGAGCGTCCACAAGAGCCAAGGCAGCGAATACAAAGCGGTGGTGGTGCCACTCCATATCCAGCACTATCCACTGTTGCGACGGAACTTGGTCTATACGGCGGTGACCCGAGGCAAGAAGCTGGTGGTCGTGGTCGGCGGACGGCGGGCGGTGAAACGAGCGGTCACCCAGACTGGCGACCTATTACGCTACACCGGCCTACGCGAGCGGCTTCGCAGTATACTGCCAGGCTAATGATGCAGCGCGGACCGAACACCCCGTCGCGAAAATGGACCTTCGTGGGCCTTCTCGGCCTGTCGGTGGTTGCGTCTGCGATGTGGGCCTGCTTGTCGGCTCCGCTGGAGCTTTGGCAGACGGCTCGTAGTGATGGCTCTCTCGACAGCGCGCCTTTTTCTGATGATGGCCAAGCGCAGGGCGTGCTGGGTCTATTCACGATCGCGGGTTGCCAAAAGCTGACCTTCCCTTCGGATGAGCCTCGCTGCACAGGCGGTGCGCCGCTGACCGTGCAATTGGTGCTGCTTCCCATCGGGGTATCGATGTATCGCTGGCAAGTAACGCCAGCCTCGGGATCGGGCGGGGCGGATGGTGGCACGAGTGACGGCGGGCTCGGCTCACTCCTCGACGAAACGCAGAGCAAAAGCAAGAGCCCGACGCTGACCCTGGCCAAACCGGGTACCTACTTGGTGTCGGTGGCGGTCGCCGGACCGGGCGGCACGAGCACCGCAAGCGGGCAGATTATCGTGGGTAGCGGCTCCGTCGGAGCAAGCTGTGATAACGATGAGCAGTGCGACAGCGGCCTGCGTTGCTTGTGCGGCAGTGATACCCCGGGACGAGACGGCCGTTGCCCTGGCTCCATCGGCAATGGTCTTTGTACCAAGAGTTGCGACGGGGTGGCCTGTCCGATGGGCAGCACCTGCCTTAACCTGTCGCGCAGCAGTGGCACGATTGCAGACGGTGGAACCGGCGATGGCTACCGCCAGCCGATCTGCGTCAAGCCGTGTAGCGTCGATGGGGACTGCCGCGCCGACCTGCTCTGCCGCGAGCTGCCGGTGAGCAAACCTGGGGGCTCTGCATCCGATCCGATTTCTTCTGGGAAGGTCTGTTTTGCCGCCATCCCTGGCGCAATCGGCGCAAGCTGCATCGGCGTGGACGAGCAACCGGACCGCACCGCCTGCGCCGCCGGACTGTGTGAGCCACTCGGTGCCAGACATCTATGTACGGTCGCCTGCGGTCCGAGCGGCGTCAGTTGCCCCACCAATGCGGCCTGCGCTACATGGAACGTCAGCGTGGCACCTGCGCCCACCGGACCTCGCTGTCTGTCCCGCTGCGATATGAGCCGCCCGTGCGGAGATCCCCTGCTCGACTGTCTGCCCGGGGGCGGCAGTGGTGGCCTGGGATTTACCTTGATGAGTGAACCGATGTCGACTCAGGTCTGCGCGCCCCGTCGGTGCAGTAAGGCCGCCGACTGTCCCGGTGGTCGCTGCGTCACGGTCGGTGCGGCGTCGTTCTGCCTCCGCAACTGACTTGCCAGAAGGTGGGCATAGGTCCGTGATATGCTGTCGCGATGAGCCTCCTTGGTAGGTCGGCGCAGACACTGTCCGTGGTTGCAGCCCTGTGGGTGTCCGCTTGCACCCAGCCGCTGGTCATTCGCTCCGAACGAGGAGCAACGGTCCAGCAAGTGCTGCCTTCAAAGACCGTGGTGTTCGTGCACGGCATGTTCATGACGCCGTTGTGCTGGGAAAAGTGGGAGCCGTATTTTCAAGCGAAGGGCTATAAGACGCTGGCTCCGGCCTGGCCAGAACACGACGCCGCGATCGAGGAACAGCACAAGTCTCATCCCAACGCAAAGCTGGCTGCACTCACTCTGGATGCCGTGCTGGCGCACTATCGGACGGTCCTAAAGGGGTTGGAAGAAAAGCCGATTCTCGTGGGACATTCGATGGGAGGGCTGATCGTACAACTACTCCTTGCAGAGGGGTTGGGAGTCGCCGGAATCGCGATCGACTCTGCTCCTCCCAAGGGCGTCATCTCGCTCAAATACTCGTTCTTAAAGAGCAACTGGCCCGCGATCAGTCCGAGCGCCAAGATCAATGTGCCGATCAACCTGTCGCGCAAGGACTTCGATTACTCGTTCGCGAACTGCACCCCGGACGCCGAACAAGCAGCCACGTTTGCGCGCTATGCGGTTCCAGAATCCCGCCGGGTTGGCAAAGGACCGACGACACCGGTGGCCAAGATCAACTACTCCGTGGCCCGTCCCCCTCTGCTCATGATCGCGGGCAGCCTCGACCACATCATTCCGGCGAGCCTCAACCGCAGCAACTATGCCAAGTACGAACAGAGTCCGTCGATCACCGATTTTCGCGAGTTCGAGGGTCGCTGCCACGCCATCATTTTGCAGCCTGGCTGGGAAGAGGTAGCGGACTATGTCCACGATTGGATTGTAAAAAACCAATCGCAGCCGTAATCACGCACTTTCTATCGGTGTTGGCATCCAAATTAGTGGAACAATCTTCTCCTGAAGGAATCCTCATGAGCGCTGCGGATTCTACTTCGACTGCTCAAAGCAAAGAGCAGTTCTTGGTCGAGCATCCCTGGCCCAAAGAACACGCGGACAAGCGCCGACTGGAGTGGTTTTGGCATTTTGACCTACCGCTCTCGGCAGCGGAACTATGGCCGATCGTCGCGGACTCCTCTCGCTTCAATCGTGCACTCCAGGTCAGCGAGATGAAGTTTGAAGATCGCAACGGAGAGCGCTGGGGCTCGTCTCGTCCCGCTGGAATTCCTCACGAGTGGGTCGAGGTTCCGTGGAACTGGGTCGCCGAGCGCTGGATGGAGTCGGTTCGCCTCTACACACGCGGCTTTTCCAAAGTGGTGTTCGCAGTGTTTCAGCTACAGCCGCTCGCCAGCGATCGAACGCGACTGTACGTCTACTTTGGTGCCATCCCCAGCGGATGGCTGGCTGGACTCCTACTACGGATGGGGTTCGCGGGTCTGTACAGAGACTTTTCTCGACTCCTGCCAGAGCTCGCACAGGAGGTTCAGAATCGTCGCCCACTGTCGCTGTATCAAGCAGGTGGTGCGCTTTCTGACGGTGCCGATGCTCGACTACTGCGTATCGCTGAGGAGCTTCGGAACAAGTCTCTCGATCTCCGCTGCATTGAACAGATGATCCAGTGGATTCGCCACGGAGATGATCAGGAGCTGTATCGGATCCAGGTTCGAGAACGAGCGCAGGCCTTTGGTGTCGATGAAAATGCTCTGCTACGGGTCTGTCTGCATGCAACACGACTCGGAATGCTGGAGCTGTCATGGGACGTCATGTGTCCGCACTGTCGAGGGGTGAGCAAACAGAACGGCAAACTAGGAGAGCTGAAGAGCGAAGCACGCTGTGAGGTCTGCCTGATCGATTTTGGTACCGATGCCAAAGAGTCGGTCGAGATTACCTTCCATGTTCATCCCTCGATCCGTGAAGTCCCGCTGCGGACGTTCTGTAGTGCGGAGCCTTCGACGAAAGAACACATCCGCTTGCAGCGCACGGTAGCGCCCGACTCCCAGGTCGAGGTGAATGTTCCGCTGCGAACCGGACGCTATCGGCTACGAATTCAAGGAGAGAAGCGCTATGGATACTTGGATGTTCAAACGTCCGGCGATGCCTCGGTGCTTTGCTGGAAAAGCAGCGAGACACCATCGGCAATTGTTATGCATCCAGAAGTACAGCTAGTCCTCCACAACGACTGTGATACGTCGCGGATGTTCATCATCGAATCGGCCACGTGGAGCGATCTAGCGCTGCGTCCGGGCCAGCTCCTCAGCCTGCAGGAGTTTCGCGACTTATTTAGCGAAGAGTACCTGGGCCAAGACGTTCAGCTCGCGATCGGAGAGCAGACCATCTTGTTTACCGACATGGTCGGCTCCACCGCGCTGTATGCGCAGCAAGGGGATGCGGTCGCATTCCGAGAGGTGCGTCGTCACTTTGGCGATGTCTTTGCGATCATCGCCAACCGGCGTGGAGCGGTGGTAAAAACGATTGGGGATGCCGTGATGGGAGCCTTCACAAGCCCACTCGATGCCGTTATCGCAGCCAAGGAGATTCACGACTGCTTCCCTCCCGGTCGTACGGACTCTGCCACGCGACTGCGAATCTCACTCAATACCGGGCCGTGTATCGCGGTGAAGCTGAACACCGATATTGACTACTTCGGACACACCGTCAACGTCGCAGCCAAGCTCCAGAGTCTCGCCGATGCGTGGCAAATTGCGATGAGCGACAAAGTCTACTTAGCACCCGGTGTCAAGGAGTGGCTGTCGACAGAAAACGTCGTGCTTACAGAGCTTCTGTACGAGTCGAGTTCGCTCCGCTCACCGGTCTTGGTGAAGCGCTGGACCGTGCATCGGGCAGAGTAGCGGACACAGAGGACTCCGAATCCGCGCTATTCCTTTTTGCCTTCTCCGACGCTAACGGCAATCTTGCGAGGCTGCGAGGCAATCCGTTTGGGAATCGAGATGCTCAAGACTCCCGAGGTTAGCTCGGCCTTGATGCGATCGATGTCGGCGCTCTCGGGAAGCGTGAAGGTACGCTGGAATCCGCCGAAGCTGCGCTCGACCATGTAATAGTTTTCGCCTTCCTTGCGCTCCTCTGCTTCACGCTTGCCGCTCACCGTCAGACGGTTGCCGGTGTGAGAGATGTCTAGTTCGGACTCCTTTACTCCGGGCAAATCCGCTTTGAACAGAAACGCATCTTTGGTTTCCTTCACATCGAAATTCGGAGAAAACTCAACGGTCCGTAGCGAGGCTTCCGCAGTGGGGTTATAGCGGAACAGTCCCTCCATCGCTCGGAATGGATCGAAGTCCGCAAACAGCGACGGGAATTGGGAAGTTTGAGCGGGGCGTCGAATGATGGTGCTCATGGGATTCCTCCACAACAAGTTGGATCTCTATGTACTCACTCGCACCACTGTCCGTAGTGCGTTCAGTGACGGTTCTATCCTGATCAAAGGGAGCCTCTTATCCAGCCCTGGAACGGCTTCCCTTCGCTCAACTAGGTAGATAAAAACGCTCCCAATCCAAGTCAAGTGGGGGACGCAAAAAAGTTAGCGCGGGGTGCGGGACCGCAGCTTGGCCAATAGTCCAGTCCTCGTCGCACGAGTCAGCTCTTGCACCAGCGAGTCAGGCCCGCCCCATGACGTGATCACCCGGTCCCCCAAGACCAGGAAAGACCCCGGACGGAGGCCCAGCCGCTGTAGTTGATCGAGATCGGCAGACACGCGAATCCGTCCCCGTGCGGAGGCTGCTTCGACTTTGCCAAGCTCTCCCCGCCGCCGCAGGAGGCCTGCCACCTCATCGTAGCGAAGGAAGTAGCGGCGCGACATCACGTCGATGATCTCCTCCATCACACGGAAGAAGAGGCGGGTGTCAACCTCGGCCATCTGCGCGATCAGCTCGCTGGTACGTCGTGCCGATGGTGTAATCGGCGCATGCAGCACGCACAGCCGCACCCGATCGCGTAGCCGTGACCAGGCATCAAAGACCGCCCGCGCCTGCGCTCCTGCGGTAAACGTCTCGTGGTGAAATACATAGACCAGGGTTGCGGCGGCGATCTCTGGACCTTGGCAGGGTAGACCGCTCACATCGACGCGAACGGTCTCAGGAGGCCGAGGCGGCTCGCGAAATCGCCCGAGCACCAATGGTGCCCAGCGAGTATCCCGTCGCTTTTCATCCTCCCGCTCGCGGAGCGGATCGGAGAGCTGTTCGAAGATCGTGCTGACCTTAGCGCCCTCGCGCAGCGCTTCACCCGCACGCTGCCGCTGCAAATCAATCTCGTCGAATACTCGAGACTCAAGCTGGGCCCCGACGATCCGTTTGCCATTGACCAGCACGTCGGGCAGCAGGCGACTCCCAAGCGGACCCGACCACAGTGAGCGCAGCCGCCGCCGATAACGATGAACCCGCAGCGAGTTCTGGAGGTCTGCGACATCCAGACCCAGCCGAGTCGCCGCAGCCCACAGCTCCGGACTGATGTCGCTCGGATTGGCACTGCCGAGGGAAGCGCTCCCACCGAGCGAAGCAAGCCATTCCGGATGCGCACACAGCTCACCTAGAAACGCGAAGCACTGCTCCGGCTTCTGGTCGCACGCCGTCCACAACAGCTCCTCGCCGCGCTCGCTGGAGCTACGCAGCGGATAGAAGCGCAAACGGACATCGTACAGCGGTGTCAAGCGACGCGTCAGATTGCGCAACAAGGCATCGGGACAACTGCCTCCGAGCACGCCGGATACCTCGACCGTCACCGGCGCATAGCGAGGCCCGAGCTGCGGTAGCACCGGTGAAGGCGATAGCGTCAGCTCTTGTGCAGCGTCAGTGGACAGAGGGCCAGCCGAACCCGCAGTCGGCCACCCGCAGAACCCGCTCACAAGAGCCATGATCGTCAGCACTTGCAGAACCCACCGGGCCAGCATTCCTCGTCGCTGTGTCATTTGCCGGGTTTGCTCCGCCCCAGTCTGCACCGCTGGCTCCGTGAACACCACTTACTCCATTCGTAGCCTAGATGCGGGCTTTGTGATACACCGCAAGCCTATGCAAAGACGAGTTGTGGTCACCGGCATCGGACTCTGCACACCCCTTGGACTCGATCGCGAGTCAACCTGGAAGGCGTGTGTGGCAGGACAGAGCGGCATCGGACCCATCACCCACTTCGACTCTACCGAGTACAGTACGCACTTTGGCGGCGAAGTGAAGGGGCTCGATCCAACGACGTTCATCGACAAACGCGAGGCCAAACACCTCGACCTGTTCGTCATCTTCGCGCTGAAAGCAGCGGATGAAGCAATGGCGCACGCAGGACTGAAGCTCAGCCCGGAGCCAGCCGACAAGCCGGGTCTGTTCAATCCAAATCTGTCGCTGGAAACCGGCGTCCGGTCCGACGGTAGTTATCCGTGCGATCGGGTGGGCGTCTACATCGGTGCCGGACTCGGTGGTGTCAGTCACATCGAGTCGACCCACACCACGCTGACGGGTCGCGGACCGGGTCGTATCTCTCCCTACTTTGTGCCACAGATCATCATCAATATGGCACCGGGCCTTTTGTCGATTCACAAAGGCGTCAAGGGCCCGAACATGAGCCAGGTTTCGGCTTGTGCGACGGGGGCTCACGCGATCGGAGAGGCGGCGCGGACCATTATGGAAGGGGCCGCCGACGTCATGATCGCCGGTGGTACCGAAGCCACGGTGTCGCCGCTTGGG
>CALLYL010000566.1 GCA_937859535.1 uncultured Myxococcales bacterium | reverse complement strand
TGGTCCGTCAGGATCTGTAGAGCCTGCATGAAACTCTGGGCCTGCCAGACTTGAAAATCATTGCTGAGCAGAGCACGAGCGAATTCGACGTACTCGTTCCCATCCTCGATGACCAACAGACTACGCATCGTGGTTCACTCTTTCATTTGACTCCGTCTGTTCGGACGCAGCGACTTCTGGGTCGAGAACTCGAAACATCTGCGCAACCACACACTTGCAAAAGCCTGGGAGTCCGTCCTCGGTTGATAGAGAGCCGCCGTACAGGCGAAGGGTCATTCGTACTAGGTCGAGCCCTCGCTGAAACGCCGCCCCACTGGAAGGATCCACCATGCGCTCTGTCGGGAGAGACTGCGGACAGGTATCATGAACTCGAACCTTCACGAGCTCCTCTCCCGTTGGCAATAGTTCTGTGATCACATCGACCGCTATTCGATGCGGAGGAGCGCTCTTTCCAACTGCCAAGATCGCATTGCGGATCAGATTCTTTAGCACCAACAACAAGTCGACTCGATAGATCGCTACCACGATCAACTCTGGAGGAGGAGTGATAAGTACTTCATCGAGGCAGACATTCGCCGCAAGGTGTTCATTGCGAACTGCGGTGCTGGCTTCTCGCAGTAAATCCGCATCCACCACGGTTCTTTGCATCTTCTGAACCAGCTCTGCCAATCGTTGGTCGAAGGCCAGAACCTCTGTCTCCGATTGGGCGAGCTGGGAGAGCACGCCTCGTTGCCCCAGGAGCAGGGGTCGTTCCGAGCGGACCAATCGCAGGATGGCACGTTGGGCGCTGACAAAGTCCGGATCGGTGCTCACAAGTGGACGTCGAGGTCGCAGCACCCTCTGAAAGCTTGCCAGGTGTTCATTCCAGACCACCAGCAGGGGAACGCCACCGTACAGTCGTTGATGTAGAAACTGCCTCTGCGCTTCGGTTGGCTGCTGCTCCTGAGCGGCCAAGGTGGTCAGAAGTTGCGAGGCCGCTCCTATCCGATGTTTTAGTAGCTCATGACGAAGCGTTCCTATCAAATAACTGATGGCCGGTTGTAGCTCTGGATTCTGTTCTGCCAGTTCTTGCAGTGTTCCAGCCTGCTGCTCGACTCGTCTGCTCAGTCGCCTTCGGACCCCAAATCCAACTCCCATCAGGATCCCAAATCCGACTCCTATCCAGAGCAGTGGTTGCCCCTTCCAACCCCAAATCCGACGAATCAAGGCACGCTGATCTCGTTCGATGGCACCGCTCGTAGAGTCCTCCGGGTCCGCGGCCAAGGACGACATCTCTGTTTCGATCTGTGCGAGTTCCCGCCGAGCGAGTGCTGACTCTGTGTCCGTAGGTCGATGACGAAGGAAGCTGCGATAAAACTGGACGGCCAGATAGTCGTTCTCTTGGGTGCGAAGCGCGCGAGCCAGCGGCAAAAACAGCCTCGGGTCCATCGGCGCTATCGCTTTGCCACGGAGGAGCGCATCACGGGCACCGGGCTGTCCGCTTTGGAGTAGTCGCAGCGCCTGATGATACTGCGAATCTGCCGAATCGAGTCGAGCCCGAGCCTGTAGCCCTTGTGGACTGCTGGGGTCGATGCGCAGCCAGTCTTCGTAGCCCGCAGACAGCTCAGGCTTTTGCGATTGGGATAGCGCAAGCTGCCAGGCTTCCGTCGGCGTTAGCTGCGGCCCACGATCGTCACCACCACAACCAAGCGACCACCCCAACAACAGCACTGCCAGCAGGATCACTCCGAGCGATGTTCCTACCGGTCGCAGCAAACGTTCCCCACACTGCTTACAAGCACCGCCCACCGTCTGAGCAGTACCCCGAACGGGAGTTGTGTTCCAATTCGCAAGCGTGAACGAAATCGTCCTGCGCACCGATCCGAGAATACCGGATTCCGTGGACCTTGGAGATGAAACTGGGGACCAATCGATCGTGTCCTGCGCGGTCATGACATAGCGGTGTTGAAAATCCGCTTTGGTATGGATGCTCGTTTGCTGGCGAGTGCAGGTGAAACTGGGAGTGTGCGACCGTTGCTCGCGCAAATTGGAGAGCAACTGGCGCAGTTCTGGGATGACCTGCGGCTGAAGGATGTCGCGATCAGTCCTGAATGGGGGACGCATGTCGACTCTGGACAGCAGCGATACGGTGCACATTTGTAACGTGCCGGTCGATTCCATGACTCCTGCCGAACGCACCAAGTATCTGGGCTCATATGCCTGGCTATGACCGTGCTGTTGCCACGGCGCTGTTATGGCTGGCCGCTGTTCACGAGCATCGTGTGGTCGAGCAGCACCGCTGGGCAGAGCAGACCATTCGTATCTACGCGGTTAGAGACGAGGGGCGTCGTGTGAGACTCGCAGAGGGCTTGCGCGGTGCGCTTCGGAACTTCTCTCCGGCTGACTGCCGGCACCAAGGGATGGGGCTTCTCTCCATCTTCGAGCACCGCTACACCAGCGAATCAAGGGGGTGTCTAGGTGTGTGCCGTTGTGGGAGAGGGATGTCGTGCTTGCGCCACGGCTCCACGTTGCGCTACATTTCCTAGCGGAAAGTCATGAGTGATTCTGAGCGTCCGCTTCCCCGTGAGCTGATCGGGAACTACCGATTGATTCGGCAGATCGGGCGTGGCGGCATGGGGGCAGTCTACGAAGCACTCCATCAAGGAGTAGGGGGCCGGGCTGCGATCAAGATCCTCCGTTCCGAGGTCGCAGGCAGTTCCGAGATATCCGAGCGCTTTTTTGATGAAGCCCGTGCGGCCAACTCGGTTGAGCATCCGAGCATCATCAAGATATTCGATTCTGGGCAGACAAGCGATGGCCTCTGTTATCTCACGATGGAGTTCCTGGATGGAGAGACGCTGGCACATCGAATCAAAGTGCTTGGAAGACTCTCTGTCGCATCCGCGATTCGCTTCGCTCGCCAAATAGCTTCCGCGCTCGCCTCCGTACATCACCGAGGAGTGATCCACCGTGATTTGAAGCCAGAGAACTTGATGATCGTGAAGGATCCGGAATCCCCTGGTGGAGAGAGGATCAAAGTTCTCGACTTTGGGATTGCACGACTGGCTGCTGACCTGCGCACGCGAGAAGGAACTACTGAAAGCGGCGTGGTGCTCGGGACTCCCACGTATATGTCGCCAGAGCAGTGTCATGGTGCCAAGCAAGTTACATCTCAGTCCGATGTCTATTCACTTGGAATCATCGTGTACAAAATGCTGGCTGGTCAGCCTCCATTTGTGAGTGCCGGAATCGGTGCGCTGATCGCGATGCATCTAACAGAGACTCCGGCTCGTGTGGAGACGCACAATCCCGCAGTTCCTGGCCCACTATCTGACTTGATCAGTAAGATGCTGGCCAAGTCAGCGGGCGAGCGTCCTACCATGAGTGAGGTCGAGCAGTGTCTGCGGGCCATGACCAGTGTAGAGGAGCTCCCTGCTCCACACAGTCGCAGTGAGATTGTGACGCGGAAAATGTCACCGATTGACCTGCTGGCCCTAGCAAGGGAACCGAACGCACCGAATTCCTCCTCGTTGTCCAGCCATGTAGGAGTGCCGGTACAGACCCTCCTGCTCCAGCCTCCATCATCAGAACCCCCAAAGTCCGAATCTGCTCCGACCTTGGGACAGACCACTGGCCCGCAGGGGCGAACTCGTCGTTTGCTCCGGTATCTAGTCCAAGCGTGCGTGGTGGCTGCCTGTATCTTTGGGGCCGTAGTTTGCGCAAACCGCTCCACCACTGCTCCTGCAACGCTCAGGGATGCGAGCATCGGGGATCTATTGTCGACGCTACCAACTGCTGGTGCCGCGCCGACCCTACAGCAGCCAGACCTACTGGAAGTGAATCCACCGAATCGAGAGA
Source organism: uncultured Myxococcales bacterium (assembly GCA_937859535.1). Lineage (GTDB taxonomy): Bacteria > Myxococcota_A > Polyangia > Palsa-1104 > JAEUJZ01 > JAEUKA01. The sequence goes on along the minus strand of CALLYL010000566.1, from coordinate 551 downwards.
TCCAGAATCGGTTGCCTCGTGTACAGCCGCCAGAACTCGCGTCTCCTCGGTCCGTGCCTGAGCCGGAGAAGTCCACGGTGCAGCCGAAGCCGGTCTCCATTGCCCCGCCGTCCGTAACCGTCGATCTGCCAGACTTAGGGCACGCCCCCAATTCCTTGCCCGAGAGTACGCGCCGGAGCACCCCATTGCCGGGGGGACTGAGAGATCCGTTTCCGCGACCCTAGTGGACCGGCTTGACGGAGCCTGATTTTGGCCTTGTCGCGAATCATTTGCGGATCGGCAGCAGGCAGAATAGCCAAGCTCTCGTGGAACTTTGCCGTGGCTGGGGGCTTGGCGTGGTGACTGTCAGTTTTGGCCAGTGCTTGGGACTGGGTATGTTGCGAGGGCTTGTGCGCGCTGCTGTAGGAAGGTCCAGTACGCTACCTTGCGTCGATCTTGGGCGAGCTTGGCCAGCTCTTTCTGTGCCTTCTGTGGGAGCTTGGTGGCGGGTTGCGGAGGGCGTGCTCGACCTTCGCGTAGACAGTCCTGACAGGTGAGGAAATAGCGAAGCA
>CALLYL010000565.1 GCA_937859535.1 uncultured Myxococcales bacterium | reverse complement strand
CGCTCGTCGCATCCGTCGCTACTCGATTCAAAGTACGACCCGCGCTGGTTCGGGACACCCTTCGTCGTCGATCTCGGCGGCAGAGCTGATTACGGCGCTGTTCTTTACGGCGCTGCGCTACGACTTTACCGATCCCAAACGGCTCGACAATGACCGCTTCGTACTGTCCAAAGGGCACGCCGCACCGGTGCTCTACGCGGCATGGGCGGCGGCGGGCCTGATCAGCGAGGCGGATCTGCTGTCGCTCCGTCGACTCGATAGCATCTACGAGGGACACCCGACGCCACGCATCCCGTGGATCGATGTCGCCACCGGCTCGCTTGGACAGGGATTGCCCAATGCCGTCGGGATGGCCGCATTCCTTAAGAACGTGGCCCAGACCTCGGCGCGAGTGTGGGTGCTGTGTGGTGATGGGGAAATGGCCGAGGGCTCGAACTGGGAAGCTGCGCCGATCGCCGCCGAGTTGGGCCTGTCGAATTTGACCGCGATCGTCGATGTCAACCGATTGGAGCAGAGCATCGCGACGCGCATCGGTTGGAACATGGATCGATACGCCGCGCAGTTCGAGGTATTCGGGTGGGAAACGCTGGTCATCGATGGTCAGGATCTTCCGGCCTGTGTGCGAGCGATGGCCCATGCCAGCCACGGTGGAGGTAGCAAGCCACTTGCCATCTTGGCGCGGACCCAAAAAGGTGCCGGCGTGTCGTTCATGGCCGACCAGGACAACTGGCACGGCAAGCCAATGGATCAAGCGCACGCCGACCGCGCACTCCTCGAGCTGGGAGTGGACGATCCGACGATCGTCGGCAAGATTGCCAAACCGACCGGAACCCCGCGTCGCGCCCCGCACATCGAGCAGGGACTGAAGCCACAAGCCACACCGGTCTTTCCGACGGATAAGACGATCGCGACACGAAAAGCTTTTGGCGACGCGCTCAAGCGAGCTGGAGATGCCAATCCATCGCTGATGGTGTTTGATGCGGACGTCAAAAACTCAACCTTCACCGATGTCTTCGAGAAAGCGCATCCCGACCGATTCGTGCAGTGCTTCATCGCAGAGCAAGCCATGGTCGGCCTCGCCGCAGGCTCGGGTGCCATCGGGGCCGTGCCCTGGGTCGCAACTTTCGCCGCGTTCCTGTCGCGGGCCTACGACCAGATCCGCATGGCTGCATTGTCCTCCTCGAACCTAAAAGTCTGCGGTTCCCATGCCGGAGTTAGCATCGGCGAAGACGGTGCCAGCCAGATGGGGCTCGAAGATCTAGCGATGTTCCGCGCCATTCACGGCTCGACCGTGGTCTATCCCGCCGATCCGTACGCAACCTGTGCACTCGTCGATGAGCTATCGGCAACGCACGGCGTGGCCTATTTGCGAGCGACTCGTGGCGCGACCGCAGTCCTATATGGTCCCACGGAGAAGTTCCCGATTGGCGGCAGTAAAACCCTCCGCAAGGGTAGCAGCGACGCGTGTGTGCTCGTTGCTGCGGGCATCACCCTGCACGAAGCGTTGAAGGCTCACGACCTTCTCAAGGCTGACGGCATCGATATCCGCGTCATCGACGCTTACAGCGTCAAGCCAATCGACGCCGCAGGTCTTCGCGAAGCCGCCGCCAGCTCCGGTCAGCGAGTCGTCGTCGTCGAAAATCACTGGCTTGAAGGTGGTCTCGGCGATGCCGTTCTCGAAGTCTTCGCAGAATCGGGCAACGTCCGCATCCGCAAAGTTGGCGTCACCGAGCTTCCCCACTCCGGCAAACCCGAAGAGCTGCTTGACGTATATGGTCTGTCTGCTCGACGCATTGCCGAAACGGTCCGGGCCTTCGTCAAGTGAGCGATTCGCTACAATACGCCCGCGCTGCGCTGCGCCATTACGAAACGATTGAGGGAGTGACGATTGCGCCGCTCCTCGATCGCCAAGAGCTGATACGACCACTTGGCGATGGACTCATTAACGAGACGTTTCTCGTCGAGCTTCCTCATGCTGATGGAGTAGCACGGGCGGTGCTGCAGCGGGTCAATCCGCTGTTCGGCATCGCTGTACATCAGGACATCGAAGCGATCACCCGACATCTTCAGCGTCGGCAACTCCTCACCCCGGTACTGGTGCCAACCCGGGATGCGCAGCTAGCGCTGGATCTGGGAACCGATGGCGTGTGGCGTGTGATGACGTACATCGCAGGTCGCACGTTCGCCCAGATGACCCCTGCACTGGCTTCCCCCGCAGGCGCACTGACCGCACGGTTCCATGCCGCAGTCGCCGATCTCGATCATCGCTTTCACTTTGTGCGAACAGGTGCTCACGACTTTGCGCGACATTTGCAGAATCTACGTAACGCCGTCGCCAAAGCGGAACAAAATGGTCCGGAGCAGACTCCCCCCGGATTCCTTGCTCTGTCCGATTCGATCTTCCAAATCGCAGCAAACGTGCCGAGCGAAGTCCCCGGTCCCAGCCGCATATGCCATGGTGACCTCAAGATCAACAACCTCCGCTTTGACGACGCGGGACAGGGTCTGTGTTTGCTCGATCTGGATACCCTCGCCAACCTAAAGCTCGGGCTAGAGCTTGGGGATGCACTGCGGTCTTGGTGCAATCCCCTGGGGGAAGACCGCACCGATTGTTACTTCGATCTCGGACTCCTTCAGCCCATCCTTGCCGGCTATGCAGCGTCCGCTCGAGGATTCGTCACGGTCGAAGAACGGGAGTTTTTGATCACCGGCGCACTGCGCATCACGATCCAACTCGCCGCCCGCTTCGCAGTCGACATCATCAACCAGAGCTACTTCCGCTACGACCCTGCTCGCTTCCCAAGCCGAGCGGCCCACAACCAAGTGCGTGCAGAAGGACAGCTATCACTGGCGCGCAGCATCTTGGCCCAACAGCGTGAAGCCGAATCCCTGGTCGATGCCGCGTTTACTTCGGCATGATCCGCAGCGTCTCCTCCTGATCGCTCGGTTCTGACTCCCACCACAAGCGCTCGCGGACTTCATCAAAGCGCCACGATCCTGCGGAAACCTCCACTGAGAATCCGCTCGGATAGTGATAGCGCGGCACGAAAATCTCGGTGGGTGCAGTCACATGCTGACTCCGCCGTAGCCGCAATTCAAAGTGACGAGATTCCCGGGAGAACGACATGTGAAGTGGAGTTCCCGCCGCTGCACAGGCATAGGGACGGACCACTGCCGACAGCGCTCTGCCACCATCATAGACATCCCCGGTTCCGGTTTGCTTATCGCGGCTGTAGATCGACAAGTCCTCACCGTTCCACATATCTCCATGCGCATTGTCATTGTCTGGAGTGTAGTTCCACAGGGTGCCCGATAGCAGGTTGCGATCAAGCGCCGAAAAGTAGCCATCGAGCGCCGCCTCCTGGGCCGAGTAATCCCCGCTGCGGAAAGACGCGCCGCCATCCAGATCAAAGGGAATTCCGAACTCACCGAGCAGAAACGGTATCGACGGAAGGTGCGCCGCCAACGAGTGGATCTGCTCAGCGTAGGCGGCCTGGACTTGCTCACGGCCAAACACGGGCGTCATCCGCACCGTATCCACCGTAAACTCGGGATCGTAGTGCTTTCCCATCAGTGCCATGCCGTCATAAAAGTGGCCCGCATGAACCACTCCCTTCGGATCACTGTCATTCCACGGAGGTGGCTCCCCGATCGGCATCGGCGGACCTTCGAAAAAAATCAGCGCCGACTCATCGACCTTGCGGATTCCTTCGAGCACTTTCAACACCAGCGGCTTCAGGTAGTCTTTGGCAAAGTGAACCGGGCGATTCCTGACAACCGAAAAGTGATCAGGTCGTAGGACTTGTGGCGTCCCATTCACGACCGCCCACACTCCTTCCCGATGCCAAACATCGTCGGTCGGACTGCGCCACAAAGACACGCCGTTGGGATTCAAAATCGTAGTTCCAACCGTTCCCATGAAAGAGGCAGAAAACTCACAAACCTCTACCTCGACAGGCAAACCGGACGCTGCTGCCATCGACTGGAGTGGTGATGGGGATGGACCTTTCGCAACCATTCCCGGCACCGCGTGTTGCAGACTGCGTACGCCAATGTAGCCCGCACTGGGTTCATTCATCGTGCCATAACCCACGACATTGGGAAGGCCACGCAAGCTACGCGCCACTTCGCACAGAGCCGCAACATAGTGCCGCTGCAGGAACTCCGAAATCGACTCATTGTGGACTCGCAGCGACGGCGCAAAGTCGTGTCCCGCAAAAAACAAGGTGAACAGAGTGGCCGCACCGAGTTTGGTATAGTTGGTCGGCCAAATCATGGTCGGTAGCGCTCCTTCGTGAAAGGCATGCACCACGGCCGCGCCACAATCGACCAAACTTTCACGCTTCATACCCACCACATCAAGCGTCCATGCCGGTGCCCCATCGCCACCGGTGAAGCGACTCCAGACATCTTGGTGCGGATCAACAAATATCTTCAGCTCGTAGCGAGCTGCCTTTTCGATCAAAGCTCTCAGATAATCGAGATAGGCGAGATCATACTGACCCGGCCCTGCGTGTTCGATCGCTTCCCAGGTCACGACCAAGCGCACGAAGAAGTGACCAAACGCCCGCAGCCGAGCGAAGTGTTCATCGGCTTCGGCTAGTGGCAGCGGCCTCCCCACAAACGATGCCAATTCAGGAGTCAGGTGACTACTGCGCAAATGACTCGCACCGAGCGGAGTCTGCGGCACCTTCGCACTACCTGACAAGTTGACGCCACGCAATAGCAGCGTACGTCCCGCCTCATCTTTGATCCACTGTCCATCCGTTCGCATCGCGCTCTCCCTCTGTGCCAGTTCCAGCGCCGGGCCGTTACCCGGCTGACACCACCGCAGCCTCTACACCGCCACCACCGGAATCGAGACTCTGCCGCTGGGTAAATCCAAAAAATACTCATCGTCCTGTTCAATAATATGCTCTGAAATGGAGTAATATGCCGGCCTTAGAAAACGCGCTGACCAGTACCCTTCATCGGGAGCCAAGACCTGACAATACAGACCCCGTTCTGGGACATAGGACAAGCGGTACGGGTCAAGAAGCTCTTCGCTACCATCGCTAAGGAACAGCTTGATTTCAGTACGCTGGGTCGATTCAGACCAGCGAATATGGCGCACATAGCGCGGCGTGTCAGAAACGACAATTGGGTAGGAAAACGGCGGAATTTGCAGAAAATAGGTGCCGCCTGCTGTGCGCCGAATGGAGCGGTGAAACAGCGCCATCAGGTTGG
>CALLYL010000564.1 GCA_937859535.1 uncultured Myxococcales bacterium | reverse complement strand
CGAGGTTGGTGATGCCGACGACGCCGTGCATAAGGCCCATGCCCATACCGTACTCGAACTGGGGGTCGCGGCCATAGACCATGACAATCGGGCTGGTTGCGGTGTTGATGAAGCCGCAGATGAAACCGGAGTACATCCAGGCCCGATTCGGTGCCTTGCGAACCCCAGTGACGGTGTTGCCGATGATCGAGGTCAAGCTACACGCGGACATCACACCTTCGAGGACAAACGCGGTCTGCTGACCGGGCAAAATCGTGATGGGATCGGCCTGAGCCGGGCGGCTCGAGCAGACCAGCGTCGTAAGGAGCAGCGCTCCCAGAGAGCGGTGGATGGCGCGTGTCATTTCGGTCCCTCCGCAGCCGGGGCCGCAGCATCGCTGGGCGGAGTCGGGCTGGCTGGTGGCGTCTCGGTCTGGGTTGGGGTCGGAATCGTGGTCGTGGCCGATGTGGCCGCATCGGGCGGCGGCGCTTCCTGTTCTTCCAGGGCGCGACGGGTCGGTTTGCTCATCAGCTCGTAGGTGATGTCGAGTCCACCCGCGAGTGTGATGCCACCACCCACGCGGAAGGCATGGTGGGTGAAGGTGCCGACTCGCAGGAAGAAGGCGAAGCTCTTCGCGAGGTCGCGAAGATTGCTGACCGACCACGCGAAAAGACCTGCGACGATGTTGCCCTTGTAGTTATTGCCGGGGACATAGATCAAGCTGTCGGAAACTCCGATGCGGATGGCGTGGTTCTTACTCGGCTTGATCGACACCAGGAGGGCGGCGTTGTTCAGGAGTGCCCAGTCTCCAGCACCGTTAATGACCGCATCGAGCTTGGCGGCGTAAAAGAACTTGGAGGGGTAGCGGACATCATCACCGTTTGCGACGCGCCAGAACTCTCCGGTGAGTCCGTTGGCGAACAGAATGTCGACCCACTTACCGAGTGGAATCGAGCCTTGCAAGGTGGCACCGAGCGCGACGCGGACGCCGCTCATGTCGGTCGCCTCGCCGAGCTTGGGGCTGACGGTCTCGCGCTTAAAGTCCTCGTAACCCTGGGTCATGATGAAGCCCGCGCCTTGCAGCGGAATCGGCCAGATGTAAAACCCGGTCAGCTCAGCGCGCAGGATCAAAAACGACAGCGGTGCAAACCGTACGGTTGGGCCCACATGAATGTGCGTGGGCGAGATGTAGTTGGCGAGGCCGAACTCGAGCTTGCTGTAATCAAACAGAATGCCCGGCTTTTCGATAAACGGAATGCAGTAGGTCAGCACAAGCTGGTTTTCGATGCCGAGCGGGTTGATCGAGCCGCCCATGAAGTGCTCGAGCATCAGCTTGCGTTTCTGCTCGTCCATACAGTGCTTGCCGCGTGAGGCAAACGATCCTGCGGTGGTTCGCAGCATCTTGCTCTGGGCGATAGCCTGGCTGGCTTGGAGCACGCCGAGCAGGCAGATCGTCCACAACAGATACGCTCGCAGCCCGACGCGGAGCCGCGCCCTAGCTGGACGTCGGCTGACGTCACTAGGCTTCGGAGAGCAGTGTTTGTAGAACATTCGGGATAGCGTACTCGAAGCGGCAACAGTTTGTCACCGCTGCTCCGAGAGCACCGCGTAGTGGTCTTTTTTCCGTCGTGAAGCGCAGCAGGATGAACGGGGAAAGAGCGCGCTATCGTTTTTCGGGAACTCGGAGTAGACTCCCAACCCAATTTGCAGGTTCGCAGACGGACTACCGAGATATCCCAGCGCTGCGCAGGACGCAGGCTGCGGCACGGAAACAAGGAGACCTTTATCCATGCACCACACCACTTCAGGTCGTAAGAAGATCGCCGTCATCGGCGGCGGCAACATCGGTGGCGAGCTGGCGGCCCTCATCGCCCGCAAAGAGCTGGCCGACGTGGTTCTGCTCGACATCCCCGAAAAAGAGGGTCTCTGTAAGGGCAAAGCCCTCGATCTGATGCAGAACGGCACGCTCCTCGGCTGGGACTGCACCATCACGGGTACCGGCAACTGGGCCGACACCGCAGGATCGAGCGTCGTCATCATCACCGCTGGCGTGCCCCGCAAGCCCGGCATGAGCCGCGATGACCTTCTTTCGATCAACCTAAAGATCATGCGCAGCGTCGCCGAGAACATCAAGACGCACTGCCCGGACGCGTTCGTGATCGTCATCTCGAACCCGCTCGATGCGATGGTCTACGAGTGCGCCAAGGTCACTGGCTTCCCGAAGAATCGTGTGGCCGGTATGGCGGGCGTGCTCGACTCGGCGCGATTCCAACTGTTCTTGGCCCAGGAGATGGGCGTGAGCATCAAGGACGTCAAGGCGATGGTTCTCGGTGGTCACGGCGATACGATGGTGCCGGTCACCTCGTACTGCACGGTCAACGGCATTCCGGTCAAGCAGTTCATCTCGCCGGAGCGCCTGGCCTCGATCTGCGCCCGTACCGCTGGTGGCGGTGGCGAGATCGTCAAGCTGATGGGAACCTCGGCCTACTACGCTCCGGCGACGGCGGCGGTGGTGATGGCGGAGTCGTTCCTGAGCGACCAGAAGCGGCTCGTTCCAGCGGCTGTGTTCTGTAACGGTGAGTACGGCATCACCGATCTGTACATCGGTCTGCCCTGTGTCATTGGCAAGGGCGGCGTCGAAAAGGTTCTGGAGATCACGCTCACCGAGGACGAGAAGGCCCAGCTCGCCAAGAGCGTTGCCGCGGTCCGTGAGCTCGTCGACGCCAGCGCTCGACTGTAGTCTCCTTCTGGAACGAAAAACCAAAGATCCCTCGCCAAGTCATGTCGCTGCACTGCTTTTGTGGTCGGTGTAGCGGCCTGTTTCGTCGGGGGCGGATCTGTTAGGGGAAGCCAATGAACATTCACGAGTATCAGGCCAAAGAGCTGCTTCGGAAGAAGGGCCTGCCGGTGCCGATTGGCAAGGCGGCGTTTACCCAAGATGAAGCCGAGCGTGCTGCGGCTTGGGTTCGCAACGAGACGGGCAATCCGCTCGTCGTCGTCAAAGCACAGATTCACGCCGGTGGTCGCGGCAAGGGCGGTGGCGTCAAAGTCACCAAGAACGAAGCCGACTGCACCGCCGCGATTCGCAAGATCCTCGGGATGCAGCTTGTCACGCACCAGACTGGGCCGGAGGGCAAGAAGGTCGGTCGGCTGCTGCTGGAGCAGGGTGTCGATATCGCCAAGGAGTTTTACGCGGCGGTGGTGCTCGATCGTCAGAAGGGCCGTTTGGTCCTGATGGTGTCGACGGAAGGCGGCATGGACATCGAGGAAGTCGCCGCTCACCAGCCGGAAAAAATCTTCAAGGCGGTGCTCGATCCGATCCTTGGGCTGGCTGCTTGTCAGGCTCGGGAAGTGGCGTTTGCACTGGGCCTCAAGTCGGCGGGGATGGAGGTCGTGAACGCGGCTTGCAAGTTCTTCGCGACGCTGGTTCGGGCGTATCAGGAACTCGACTGCTCGCTGCTCGAGGTCAATCCGCTCGTGCTGACCAAGCAGGGTCAGATCATGGCACTCGATGCGAAGGTCAACTTCGATGACAACGCCCTGATTCGGCACGCCGACATCGAGGAGCTGCGCGATCTCGAAGAGGAAGAGCCCGCCGAGACCGAGGCCAAGAAGTTCGATCTGTCGTACGTCAAGCTGACCGGCAACATCGGCTGCATGGTGAACGGCGCGGGTCTGGCGATGTCAACGATGGACATCATCCGCTTCTATGGCGGTATGCCTGCGAACTTCCTCGACGTGGGCGGTGGCGCGACGGCAGAGAAGGTGACCGCAGCGTTTAAGATCATCACCGCAGATCCAGCGGTGCGCGGCATCTTCATCAACATCTTCGGCGGCATCATGAAGTGCGACACCATCGCCAAGGGAGTGATCACGGCGGTGAAGGAAGTCGGGCTGAAGGTACCGCTCGTGGTGAGGCTGGAAGGCACCAACGTCGAGTTGGGCAAGCAAATCCTCGCTGAGTCGGGGCTAAACGTGGTGGCGGCGTCCGATATGGCCGACGGTGCCAAGAAGATCGTCGCGCTGGCTGGTCAGGTCGCAGCGTAAGGAGTCAGTCATGTCGATTCTCGTCAATAAGAACACCCGACTGCTCGTTCAGGGACTGACCGGCAAAAACGGTACGTTTCACACCGAAAAGGCCGTTGAATACGGAACCAATGTCGTTGGTGGTGTGACCCCTGGAAAGGGCGGCAGCACGCACCTAAACCTACCGGTCTTTGACACCGTGAACGAGGCCGTCAAGCAGACCGGTGCCAACGCCTCGGTGATCTATGTTCCGGCGGCGATTGCGGCGGACAGCATCGTCGAGGCGATCCTCGCCGGGCTGGAACTGGTCGTCTGTATCACCGAGGGCATTCCGGTCCTCGATATGCTCAAGGTGCGGCGGCTTCTGGATTCCCAGACTGGTCTCAAGCGGACGCGGCTCATCGGTCCGAACTGCCCCGGTATCATCACGCCGGGCGAGTGCAAGATCGGCATCATGCCGGGCTACATTCACAAGCAAGGCCACATCGGTGTGGTGTCTCGCTCGGGCACGCTGACCTATGAAGGCGTGCATCAGTTGTCGCAGCTTGGACTCGGACAGTCGACCTGCGTGGGCATCGGCGGCGATCCGGTGAAGGGCATGGACTTCATTGATGTCCTGGAGCTGTTCGAGCGCGATCCTGATACGCACGCGGTGCTGATGATGGGTGAGATCGGCGGATCTTCGGAAGAGGATGCGGCCGCCTACATCAAGCGACACATGTCAAAACCGGTGGCTGCGTTTATCGCCGGACAGACGGCACCGCCGGGCCGCCGAATGGGTCACGCGGGCGCGATCATCGCCGGTGGCAAGGGCACGGCTGCCGACAAGATCACGGCGCTGCAAGCTGCGGGCATCGCGGTAGCCAAGACTCCTGCTGAGCTGGGCGTCACGCTCCAGTCGGTCCTCAAGTAGCACCCTCGTTGTGTGGGAGGAATTCTCCTCCCACATTCCTTGCTTCGTACTCCCTCTCGATTGACATCCATGAACACACGATTCCTATTCAGCGCGCTGGCGCTGTCGGCTGTACTGTGTCTGCCTCGTTCGTTCACCGTTGCGGCCCCCGTTGCGACAGGAAGCGCGGCCACGCAGGATTCTTCGCTCGATCCGCTGTTGTGGCAGAAGCTTGGGGAGCGATCTGCCGAGCTGGTTCGTGGCTTCGATGGAGTGGTTGGCTATGAGCTGATCGATCTGCGAGGCGGACGGAAGCATACGCACAACGA
>CALLYL010000563.1 GCA_937859535.1 uncultured Myxococcales bacterium | reverse complement strand
ACGGCCAGCGATGCTCGCCACGCTCCCGAGAGTACACCCGCCTTAGACGCACGGGCTCGGCGATCGGCGTCGCTGGAATGCGTCCCACTTCGTCTTGGTCCGAGGCGATTCCGTCCTTGGTGTCTCCCGTCGGTGCATCCGAGACTCGGCTCAGCCAGTCAGGGTCGGCGGACAAGCGACGATCAATGACCGCGCCGAGCTGTTTGGCCAAGCGGACGCGATCGTTTTGCTCGGTGGAATACAATTCCAGATCCTCGGCAGCCTCGGAATAGCGACCGGCTGCAACTTGACCGAGGAATCTTTCGATGGCGCGACGAGGCGTGTCGGCTTCACCCAGGTCACTCGATTCACCGTCGGCAAAGGCCACCGGCTCAATCGACAAAACGGCCAGCAGCACCATCAGCGCGAGGCGAAGCGGTTCCGCAAACAGTCCAGCAATTGACCCACAACGACGAGGCATCTTGGTTTACGGGGTTCCCAACAGCAGGGAAAATGCTGTGCGGATCGACAAGCGCGCAAAGCCCGCCGCTTGGAGTGCGTCGACCGCTGGATCATCTGACCGTAGCGAGTCCACGAACGCCACGCCGTGGTGGACCGCCGCAAAGACCACCAGCGCGGAGACCGCCGCCGCTTCGCCTGCCAGCGTCAAGATCAGCTTGCGCTCTTTGTCCAGCACGAGCGCCGCCCGGGTCTGTCCATCTGAAACCAGCGCGAGTGCGGTCAGACGCGGTGCCAGCTTGCGCAACACTTCGCCCTCCACCGACGGAGCGGGGTGCCAGGTTGGTGCGGTGGTCAGAAAGGTCACTGCGTCATCGATGGAAATCGCGGTAGCTTCCGTTGGTAACAGGGACCGATTCGGTGGTTGCGCAAGCGCCATCCGACACAGTGTGTGCTGGCGCGCAAAACCTGCCGATGACAACAGCGATTCCTGCGCGGCGTCAGCCTCGCTCACTTCGATCGTGAGCTGGCCGAGCTTGGCGGTGCGTGCGGCTGTGATCACCGCGTCGAGGAGAACGCGACCGCCTCCACGCTGCTGCGCCAGTGGTTCACAGGTCAGTGCCGACAGAAATCCACCGCTGGGGACTCGTTCGACGAGACAGCAGCCTCCGACCTTTCCCGCCAGCATCACGACCTGAGAGAGCGCTTGGTCCAGCACGCCCAGCGTCGCCAGTTCGCGCAATTGTGACGCAGTGCGCAGCGCCGGCAGAAAGTTCGACGGTGCGCTGCGGTTGAGCGGAAAAGTGGCCTCTCGAAGTTCGACCTCTGCCAGCGACTTTCGCTCCATCACTTCACCCTGATCGCCGATAGGCGGACGCGGTTGTCCGGCTCGTGCGGGCCCTGGGTGACACGCAGTCGCGCCCCGTCGCCGCCCGGCCAGAGACCAGTAAACACCTGATAATACCCGGCGCTCTGGTTTAGACGCGAGGTGCTCATGCGGTGCTCGTCGGTGATGAACTGTCCGGTGGTCCAGTAGTTGGTCGGATACTTGCCTGCAAGCGGAATGTGGTCGCCGTTGATGCGGCTGCCGGTTCCGTCGAAGTGGAGGAACACCCGGTAGTTGCCACCGAGGGGTTGTAGGACTCGATAGTGGAGTCGGATGACAAACTCGCTGCCGCGCTGAACCTCCGTCGGGATGTCGTAGCCGATCAGCTCGACACGATCATCGAAGGTAACGTGTAGCTCGGTCTGTGGTTTGGGCGGCGTGGTGGATACCAGGCGACGCAGTGGGTTCAGATCTTTTTCCCCGGCCCCAAGCTGATTCGATAACAGTGAAAACTGACTGTTGCTGTCGTCGACCACGTAATACGGTTGGTTGTGCTGGAACGAGTGAACGTCGAGCGCGGCCATCTCGCCAGAACCCACGATCGCAAACGTGCGCTTGCCAGGCGTCTTGGTCAGGAACTTGAACAGCTCATCGAGGGACGGGATCTCGACGCTGTTTTGACCATAAATTCTCGCCGACGAGCGCTGAAGTCCATACAGGCCCAGCTCACCGCCGCCGAGCTTTTCGTACTTGGTGTAGATCCCTCGGTACGAGACGTGGCGGGTGACCGCAGGAATGAGACCGTGGATCGTGAACAGCGACAGGAGCAGCGCCGCTCCCGGCAAAAGCGCGACACTCCGCACCTGGGCGAAATACAGGCCCAGTGCAAAGAGCACGGCAGCGACAATTCCGAGCGTGCTCAGAATTTGTCCGCCTTGGCCGATCAACACGTCGGTTCCCGTCTGGACCGCAGGCCAACGCAGGGTCTCCGTTAGCTGTGCCGACAGATACTGCTCCGGTCCGAAGAAGAAGTCGCGGGCCACAAATAGTGCCAGCAGGCCGGTGCTGGTCACCGCGACCAAAGACGGACGCCGCCCCGACAAGAGCTGATCCAAATAGTGACCGACGAGCAGCGCCAGTGCTGGTAGTGACGCAAACGCCACGTCCTGAACCAACGCCACCTGGAGCGTGTGCAGCAGGTAGCCGATAGCGATCCACGCCACCAGCAGCACTTGCACGAACTGTTGACGATTGGAAACCGACTCATCATTGCTCGGTTCGCTCGTCGGTGGCTGCGCAAATACCTGCGCCATCGCCACCGGCAAAAGCGCCACCCACGGGAACATGACAAATCCAATCGTTTTGAGCAGAGAGTCGGCTTGCATCTCCCGATGCGCCGGCCAGTGCGGTACTCCGGAGAGCCAGCCGGTATAGCCATTTGTACTCGTCGGTAACGCTGGAAACAGGCCGATCGCCAGCAGAGACGCGATGAGCCACACGGGTCGACGACCGACCACCGCGCCCGCCAGCCCAGAGATGAGCAGCAGCCCTGCCGCAATCAGCAAAAGCGACGCTCTACCCTGCGCCACGATGAGGAGCTGGCGAACCGGCATGATCAGGCCAACTCCAGCGACGATAGAAGCCATTAGCTCACCCGCGATCGGGCCGCCACTCAGTGCCAGTGCCAGCGCCACGGCGAGTGCGGGGACCGCAAGACCAATCAGACCTCCCGTTGTAAGGAGTCCTAGCACGAGCCCACATCCGGCGAGCACCAAGCCGAGCGTCGCGTCGACGATGGTACGCCCTGGTCGCGGCCAGCACAGTGCCAGCAGCCCCGTCACCGAAAGGAGCTGGGCGGTCATTGGCAGCAGGTGCAGGCTCGCTTGTCTCGCCCCCAAAAACAGAGCCGGCGTGGTCAGCAGCACCAGGCCACCAAGCAGCGAGGCACGCACCTGACGGCTCACCACCCCATGCAGCACCAAGGTCGCCAGCAGTAACATCGCGACGAGCGCCATCGGCAGTCGTGCCCCAAGCTCTCCGGTTCCGAGCAGCTTGAGCCCGAGCTTGATCGGGACGAGCGGCAGTCGCGGCTTCATGGCATTGGCTGGCTTCCACAGCTCGCTGATCGCAATTGGATCACTCGCACCTTCGACGAGACGAACCTCGTGGGGATCCCACAGCCCGAAGCTGCCAATCCCCGGCAGCAGCACCAGCGAGGAGCACAAAAGGAGCAGCAGCACAGCGGGGCCAGGTCGCGACAAAACAGCCAGCCACGAAGTGGTTTTGGCGGCGGGCGGCGGCGAAAGATCAGACGGTGGTGGCGGTGAAGATTCGAGGCTGGACATCGGTCGCGCAAACATCGTCGAAGTCGGCCTGTTTCGCAAGCCCAGCGGCGGTCTAGGTCTGTTTGGCGCAGCGCGTCATTAAATGATGGTTAGGCGATCAGCGAAGGCCTGGCTGCTTGTTCGCGGCGTGTGGCATCAAACTCCATGAACCTGGTGCTGAGCGCCTTCCGAAGGTTCGTCCTCGGTGCGCAAAAGCGGATGATTCATCATAAAAGATGGCGCAAGATAGTGACGAGCGTGAGCCCTTCCGCTAGACTGCCCGCCGATTGCTTTGGCCAGGCTAGCCCAAGGTGACGCTACTTGAGCCCGGCGCCGCCTAAGCGGCCCCATCATCCGTTTCAGCCCTTTGAGCGTAAAGA
>CALLYL010000562.1 GCA_937859535.1 uncultured Myxococcales bacterium | reverse complement strand
AGCAGTTAGGTCTGGATTGAAACAACCAAATAACAAAGCGATGGGAAAGAAAAGTATTTTACGCATAGTCGGTACTCCCGCAAAGGTTCTACAGGCTAAAAACTTCCAACCACAGCAAGGCCATTCCCCGTCGGTAAAATCCGTGCAGTCGGTGGCACTGGCGGCGGTGCAGCATTGTTCGGTTGCTTGCCACGCAGATAGATCCAATACCCGGTCCACGCCGCACCACCGGCCAATGCAATACCGCCAAGAACATCAAACGCAATTGCCGTATTATTTAGCGTCTTGCCTTTGTCATACAGCGTAGAGATATCTCCGGTCCAATAGCGATTAGAGGCGGAAGCGACGTCTTTTTGAATCGACAGAGCCGACACACCGGTGCCGATCCCGATCGCCAAAAACGCAACTCCAGCCCCGAGGGTCACGATTGCCGGTATCGGCGGCAGCTTCGGATACCCCTTCAGCCAGCCCGGTCCACCATCTAGCGGTGGTGAGGCGGTTGAGGGACTAGCAGTCGGGTCAGCCTGTTTGAGCTCGGCGAGGTGTTTCCTGACCTCTTCCGCATCGGCAGGATTCGTCGCCAGATACTTCTCGTAGTACCGCAGCGCGTCGTCTCGTTGACCCTGTTTTTCGGCAGCCCGCGCCAGGTTGTACAACAGCGGCGTCAGCTTCGACAGCGCGTACGCAGCCTCGAATTCGGCCCGCGCTGCCGTGTAGTTTCCGTCTTGGAAGAAGCGCGCCCCAGAGTCAAAGTGTTGCTTGGCGGCAGTCATCTCTTCCGCGCTCGGCTGACCCGAGTTCGCTGGGACCGTAGATTGGGAAGAGGGATCAACACCTTCAGCCATCACCGACGGCGAGGTAACCACTGCCAAGGTCAGGATGCTCCAGCGCGCAAGACGACTGCCGATCGATAGCCCAGATAGTCCCGTAGCGGGAAGGTCGCGATTTGCCACGTTGCGAATATAACACGGCAAGCTGGCAAGGTGACTGCTCTTCGACGCTCGAATCCGACGGGTGAGTGCTTGGCACACCGTCTGCTTCGGCCCATCCCCTAAGTAGCCCAGTCTTGTGGGCACTCGTCTGAGCCAGCCTGTCCCACGCGCTGTCCTGTGCGCCGCTGCACTGCGCCCCGTGCGCCGCTGCACAACCAACGGCCAAGGGTGCGCAACTGCACGCTCCAAAGACTGGACGTGAGGTAGGGATGTTGGCTCGGAACTGACACCAGCCAAAGGATACGCTCATGGATATCCAAACAAGCACGGACGAAGCCCTCGATGCCGATGTGATCATCGTCGGAGGCGGCGTCACCGGCTGCGCAATGGCGACAGCGCTGGCCAATGGCAAACGTCGAATCCTGGTATTGGAAGCCCGAACTGGACACAAGCCTCGCTTTGCCGGCGAGCTGCTCCATCCGACCGGAACCCAGGTTCTCGATGACTTAGGATTTCTGCCAACGCTGCGCCATCACGGTGGCGTCGATGTCGATGGCTTTGCGGTCGTCAAGGCCCTCAACATCCCGGTGACACGACTGCCCTATGCCGAAATCAAAAACCAACGTCCGACGGGCTTTGCCATGGAGCACCGCGACCTAGTGACCGGCATGCGTGAGTGGGCAGAGAAAAGACCCGGCGTCACCTTCCGCTTCAACGAGAAAGTCGAAGAAGTCCTGCGCAACTCGCACGGTCGTGTGATCGGAGTACGAACGACGGCGAAGACCATCCGCGCCAACCTTGTGCTCGGATGCGATGGCCGTCACTCGAAGATCAGACCCCTGCTCGGGCTCAGCGAGGAAGCGCGGCTGCTGTCGTTTTCGGTGGCGATGCGACTACCAGACGGTGCTAAGCACCTGCCCTGTCCCACCTATGGACATATCTTCCTCGGGGCCTGGGGTCCGATGCTGATCTATCCGATCGGCGGTGCCGATGGCAGCCGTGATGCCCGAGGCTGTTTCGACGTGACCCGCGAGCTGTCGGGTGGACCGAAGGGCGCGACCGAACTTCTCCGTCGAGAATACGCTCCGCATCTGCCCGCGCCACTGGCCAAGGCACTCCTTGAGTCACTCGATCGCGAGCCGCCGCAGATCGCCGCCAACGAAGCAATTCGGACCGACCAAGCGGTGCTGCCCGGAGCCGCTATCGTTGGGGACGCCGGCGGCTGCGCGCATCCCCTCACCGCAGCCGGTATGACCGTCTGTTTCACCGATGCCCAGCGACTTGGCCGATTGCTCGCAAAGGCTGGGGACTTTTCTGATGCGAAGCAGGTCGACGCGGCACTCCGTCGCTACGAAATCGAGCGTTATCGCTTCGTGAGAGTGCGCGAGATCCTCGCCGATGCCCTGTATGAAGTCTTCCGTGGCGTCGAGCCTGGCACGCGGGCGATCCGCGAAGGCATCTTCCGTTACTGGGAAGGAAGTAAAACGGCGCGAGCCCGTTCGATGGCGCTGTTATCGGGTGCGAGCTCTAGTCCGGCGGTGTTCTTGCGGGAATATCTGACGGTGGCCAGCAACTCCACCAGTGCGGTGCTCGCCGGCGAAACGGGGCCGGTCCGAGGCGAGACCGCGACGATCCGACAGCGCTTCGATTCGCTCATCGGACTCGGCCAAAAGAGCGTCGAAAAAGCGCGCCTGGTGTTCCGTGACGTTCGTCAAGAACTCCTCCGCGCCAGCGCGTAAATGCCCGTCGGTTAGTATTTGTGGAGTATCAGCCCGCTCGGTCCGACGACGAAGATATCATCGGGCCCAGCGCAGCCAACGCTGGTGAACGGTTGGTTGGTGAGCGACGTTTCAGACAGCCACTCGGTGCCGCTGCGCCGCATGATGACCCCCTGCGTGCCGACACCCCACAATTCCCCGGTCTTTTGGATGGCACAAGCAGCGACGCCACTCGCGCCAGTTTGGGTGAGCGGTCGGGCGGAGCTGGCCGTCCATCGTCCCGATGAGCGCTTGAGCACCGTGCCTTTGTTACCAAGCGCGGTCAGCCCCTCTTCGAGTGTCCCGACGAGGGAGACGATGGTCTCGGAGGTCAAACCCGATGCTTCCTGAGTCCAACCGGCTTTGTCTCGCCGCAGCACAAGTCCCTTCGCTCCTGCGACGTACACGACGCGACTGTCGCTGCTACCGACCCCCCACGCCGCAAACAAGTCGTCGGTGATCGGTGGCCCCATCGGCCCCATCTCGATGTTCCAGTTGCCTTGGGTCTTGCTGTAGATTCGACCGCCGCGTCCGACGACAAACACCGCATCCGAACCGACCCATACCCCCGTTAGCTCGGCCACACCAAGGACACCGCCCTCGACCACCCACACCGAGCCCGCTTGATGCAGGATGGTGCCTTCGGTTCCAACTGCCCAAACATCAGCGTCGCCACTCGTCGGAACGTACCCGCTGACCGCATTGAGCGTGGTCATCGATTGGTTGGGGATGATCTTCCAAGTTCCCTGCGCGCCCACGCCGACGTGCTTGATGATCAGACCGTCGCTGCCGACCGCATAGGCTTCGGAGGTACTGGCCGCCCATACCGAGGCCAACGACGCTTGGGTGACACGGCTGGATACTTGGCTCCAGGTATCGCGTTCGCGACGGAGGATGGTGCCCAGGTTGCCGACCGCATACACGGTATTGGTGCCCGTACCACGATCGGTGCCCCACAGTGCGGACAGGAGTTCCGTGGTAAGCCCGGCTGCTTCGAGCTGCCAGGCACCGGCCTTGCGACGGAGCAAAGTTCCCTTGGCACCAACGGCGTAGATCTCATCGCCAGCGCCCCACAGCGCCGTCAGGTTGGCGGTTGTTGGCGGCCGCTCGAAGCTCCAGTTGCCGCCGGTCTTCCGCATGATCAGGCCACCATCGCCCGCCGCGTACACATCACCGGCCAGAGCACCGCTGCCCACCCAGACCGCGTTGAGCTGCTGCGCTGCCATGGCGTTGGCTTCAATCAGCCACTTGCCATCGCTGCCACGGTGGAGAATGCGACCATTGGCACCCACCGCATATACATCCGGCGAGGTGGGCCCCGAGGTGCCCGACACCGCGAACAGAGAGTCGGTGGTAACGCCCATCGCCTCGGCAGTGAAGTTGAGCTTGGTTCCCACCTTCGAAACACGATAGACCCGGCCCGTGGTGCCGACCGCGAAGAAATCACCCGCCATCGGGCTGGCCCAGATGCTGGTGAGCTGGCCATCACCGGTACCAATCAGTGGGCTCTGATCGCTCCACTGACCGCTCGAGTACAGCAGGCTCAGGTCGTACATGCCGACAGCGACAGCTTGCGGCGCGTTGCCTTCCATGTAGCCGGTCATGCCGAGAATCGTACGGCTGCTACTCCCAGGGCTGCGCTGCACCTTCCAGCCAGTCGAACGACCGGTGATCAGGGTTCCCGCTTCGCCGCCCATGAACAGATCGTCTTGATCAGCGCTCTTGCCTGCCGAGCCCCAAAGAGCCCGTAGGTTGTTGCCCTGCGGTATCGGGCTTTCCCAGCGCCAGTTGACCGCACCTGGGCCACCACCGTCGCCGCCACCGGTAGCCATGTCGCCACTGCCACCGTCTGGAACAGTCGAACCATCCGATGCAACTTCGTTGACCGGTACCTCCCAGCAGCCCGATCCCCCGACAATGGCTGCGAAAAGTAGCGCTCGGTACGACGCGGTGCGTAAAGACTTCCGTCGCTGAAGTTGGTTCATTGCTGTGGTAATTCGTGCTTGCTGCAAAAACGAAATATTTTCGGTCAGCATATTCGGATCGTTTGCGACTGGACGTGCTCTGTCAAGCGAGACGTTACGAAGTTTCTCGCCGAGATGTGTGCCCAAGGTGGGAACATTGGCACCCAATGTGTACTAGATTTCGCGCATGCAGCGCTGGCTGACTCTGCTGTTGTTTCTAGTTCATATGGCTTCGCCGGCCTGGGCCAAGGTGCCGCAGGGCGTCATAGCGGAAGGGGATGTCGAAGGGGTGCAGGCCTATCGGCTTGCGAACGGGCTGCGCGTGCTGCTGGTGCCGGAGCCTTCGGCTTCTTCGCTGACGGTCGAGGTCGCGTACTCGGTCGGCTCGCGACATGAAGGCTACGGTGAGGCTGGCATGGCGCACCTTCTGGAACACCTGATGTTCAAAGGCACCGTGCGCTTTCCGAAACCGGACGAAGAGATCGACCGGCGCGGTGGCGGATGGAACGCCGAAACCGAGGTCGATCAGACTCGCTACTACCAGACGCACCTGCCAAGTGAAGAAAACCTGCGGATCGCGCTGTCGATCGAAGCCGATCGCATGACCCAAGTTCGTTTCCGGCAGGCCGATCTGTCGCGAGAATTCCAGGTGGTACGCAATGAGCTGGAGCTGGCCGATAGCGATCCCCGCGACATCCTGATGCGACGTGTTCACCATGCGGCGTTTTCGGTCCACAGCTATGGTCGAGATCCGATCGGCACCCGCAGCGACATTGAACGGGTCTCAATCGCTCGACTACAGGCGTTCTACGCACGGTATTACCGACCCGACAATGCGCATCTGGTGATTGGTGGACCGATCGCGACGGAAAGCACGCTGCGCATGGTGGTGGAGCTATTTGGCAAGATTCGCCCCACCGCGCCGCCGCCGGAACGGACCTATACCGAGGAACCGGCGCAAGATGGCGAGCGCTATGTCACGGTGCGTCGCGTCGGCAAGCTGCCGCTGGTCGAGCTGTACTACCATACGGCGGCGGCGGCGGACCCCGATCAAGCGGCGCTGGCAGCTCTTGCGGACATCCTGACGCGACCGGGTTCGGGACGACTGTACAAAGCCTTGGTTGAAACAGGGCTGGCTGTGAATGTGTCGTCTGAGAGCGAGCTGCGAAGTGAGCCGGGCGGTCTCCTGGTACTGGCCGAGCTACGCAGCGGTGGCGATGTCAGTCGGGTCCAGCAGACGATGACGTCGGTCATCGAAGAACTGTCTCAAAAGGGCATTTCGGCGGAAGAACTGCGACGCTTTCAAGCACGGTCTCTCGTGGAACATGAGCGACTGGTGCGCAACCCCAGCATCCTGGTTCACTCGCTGGGAATCTTCAGCACGCTCGGAGACTTCCGACTGCTGTTCCTGCTTCGCGATCGCATTGCGCGACTGGACGTCAGCACCGTGCAGCAAGCAGCCAAGCGTTATCTGACGCGACAAAACCGCACGGTGGCGCAGTTTGTCCCCGAAGAGCTGCCCCCCATCAAGCACGCTCGTCCCCCAGTCGATGTTGCGGTCATGCTCCAAGACTTTCACGGCGGGGCCACCGTACAACCCGGTGAGCCATTTGCCCAGACCCCGGCCCAGATCGCGCAGCGCGTCATTGAAAAGAAACTACCGACAGGTATGCGGCTGATCATGGTGCCCAAACGCACCCGAGGACAGCACATCGAGCTGGCGCTGCATCTTGAGCTAGGCAGCAGCGAATCGCTGCGTGGACGAGAGGCGGCGCTGGGAATGTTGGCCCCCCTGCTCTTGCGAGGCAGCAAACAGCACGACTACCAACAGCTCCTCGATGAACTGGACCTTCACAAGGCCACTGTGGCGGCCAGCAGTGAAGCAGGCATCCCGGGACTTATCAGCCAACAGCTCGACTTTGGGGGAAGCACCGTGAAACGTGAGCTGCCAGCGCTGCTCACCCTGCTACATGAGCTTCTTACGTCCCCCGGGCTTCGACCCGAGCAGTTTGAGCGAATTCGGCAGCAAGCGCTCGCCAGCAACGAGGATCAAACCC
The DNA here is from genome assembly GCA_937859535.1 of uncultured Myxococcales bacterium. Taxonomy (GTDB): domain Bacteria; phylum Myxococcota_A; class Polyangia; order Palsa-1104; family JAEUJZ01; genus JAEUKA01. The sequence goes on along the minus strand of CALLYL010000562.1, from coordinate 18,432 downwards.
ACAACCCGATGGCTCAGGCGCTGATCAAACTGCTGCGGCATGCCGCGCCCTGGCCGACCGATGACCCACGCTACCTGCCGACGACAGCCGAGCAGACGGCGCGGCTGCAAGCGGTGAAGCTGGACGACCTGCGCTACCTAGCGACAGAGCTTCTCGGGGGAGAACACGCCCAGTTGGTGCTCGTTGGTGACTTCGACCCTGAAGCGGTACATCAGCAAGTCAGCAAGCTCTTCTCGGGGTTTGTCGCCAAGCGTCCGTTTGTCCGCATGCCGCGTCCCTTTCAAAAGGTCCAGCCGAGCAATTTGACCGTCCAACTCCCCGATCGCGACAGCTCGGTGGTCGCGATGCTGCTGCCGTTTCCACTTTCGGACTGCGATCCGGACTATCCGGCGCTCGTTCTGTGGCAGCAGATCTTTGGCGGCACCACCACGTCTCGACTGAACCAGCGACTGCGTGAACGAGATGGGCTTTCCTATGAAGTCCGCTCGTCGCTGCGCATTCCGTCTCTGGATGACAACTCTCACCTGGCGGCGATCGCGACCAGTGCGCCCCAGAACGGCAAAGCGGCACTTGCGGCCATGAGCAATGAGATCAAGCTAATGCTCGACAATGGACCGACTGCCGCCGAGCTGGCCCAAGTTCAAGCCGCCTACGACAAGCAGCTTTCGGCGATGATTGCCGACGATGACGACCTGGCGATGCTGCTCGCTCGACTGGCCACGCTCGGCCGTGACATTCATCATCTCGACGATCTCCGAGCGCGGGTGCAACGCGTGACGCTCCCGCAGCTTCTTTCGGCGGCCCAACGTCACCTACGGAGTGCGCCCCTGCTTTCGGCTTTGACGCATGAGTGATCCGGCGCTGCGTTTGCAAGATCGGCACGAGCTGTGGCGACGAAACCGGCAGCAAATCGTCCTCGACATGCTCCAGCGCAAAACACAGCTTTGCGGACGTCCGGTACACCTAAAGCTGGAGCTGACAAACTTTTGTAACCTGGCGTGCCCAATGTGCCCGCACGAGTCGATGCGTCGGCCCGTGGGCTACATGGACCCAGCGCTGTTCCGGCGAATCATCGACCAAGCGCTGCCCGAGCTGGAGTTTGCCTACGTTCACCATCTTGGCGAGTCGCTGTTCCACGGTCGGATCGGTGAGCTTATCGCCTACGGACAAGCCGCAGGTGTGGCGATGGGCTTGTCCACGAACGCGACCTTCCTCGATGATCGCAAAGCGCGGGCGCTGCTCGATTCGGGGCTGGCGTTTCTGGTGATCTCGCTCGATGCAGCGTCCTCCGCAAGCTACGATCAGATGCGACGGGGCGGTGACTTTGCGACGACGGTGGGCAACATCGAACGGCTCCTCCGGCTCAAACGGGCAAGCCAGCATCCGCTTCATGTGGTGGTGCAGATGATCGTGAGCGCACACAACGAGCATGAAGTCGAAGCGTTCGCCGAGCGCTGGCCGGAGCTGGTCGTCCTCAAGGAAGCGCGTGACTGGGCCGGGCAAGTCTCGCTGTCGGCGCTGCGACCGCGCTCACCGAACCATCCCTCGCACCCAGATCACGGAACGGACGCCGGGGACTCGTCCTGGCAGGCCTTGAGCGCGCCATGTCGGCTACCGTGGAGCGAGCTCACCGTCCTGTGGGATGGCAAGGTGGTGCCGTGCGCCAACGTCTTCGAGCATGTCAACCTGCTCGGCGACCTGACGGTGCAGTCTCTCCAAGAGGTATGGAATGGTGAGCCACTCCAAGCGCTGCGACGGGCCCACCTGCGCAATGCACTCGCCGAGGTGCCGGTGTGCCGAACCTGTCCTCGTCATGCGCTGCTTGCGGAAGACTTTGTGGCCGTCGATCAGCTCTCGCAGCGACTCCGCAACTACGCGGGCGGGGAGATGTCTCCTCGCAGCGGCTTGTCTTAGTCGATCCGAGTTTGTTACAAGCGGTGGCGAGGTAAGGCACATGATGAGCCCCGAGCTACTGTCGATTTTGCGCTGCCCCAAGTGTAAGGGCGTGCTCACCCAAGAGCAGGCTGAGCTGGCCTGCACGTCCTGCAAGCTGCTATTCTCCGTCGAGGATGGTATTCCAAATATGCTAGTCGAAGACGCCCGTCCGCTCGTCGCGAACGAGGCGAGGTAAGAGGTCGGCATCTTGCAACGCGCTGCTGGACGATTGGTTGGGCTGATGGGGACGATTGGGCTTGTGGCGACGGGCTGCTTCTCCAGCAGAGCGCCCGCGCCCGCTTTGCCAACCGCAAACAGCCCCAAGGCCGACTCCTCGACCATCGAGCTACTGATCGCCACGCGGCTTTGGAATACCACCGAGCCGTGCGGCTGCACCTCCACTCCACTCGGTGACGTCGCACGGATCGCGGCCCTGCTCAAGTCCTCACCCGATCGCAGCCTGCTGCTCGATGCCGGCGGCCTGCGCTACGAGCCCAAAGTCCTGTCGGCCAGCAAGCTACCGCAGGCACGACTCAAGGCCGATTTCATCGAAAAGACCTGGCAAGAGCTGTCGGCGGTGGTGATGGTCCAGTCCGAGGATCTTCGAGGAGAACAGGGCCTCGCCGAGCTGACGGCAACGAAACGCCTCGTTGCCAACCTTCGTGGTCTGCCAGAAGGTACCACCACCCCTCGCGAGGTCCGCACCCTCCTTGGGGTCAAGCTTGGCATCGTGGGCATCACGGACCCGAGCGGACCATGGCCCGCAGGAGTCCAAGTCAGCGACCCCGAAACAGCCCTTGGCGAACAGCTCGCGGCACTACGCGGCGAAGGGGTCGAATCGGTCATCGTCCTCACCGGTATGCCTCGTGAAAAGACCCGTCGGCTGGCGCGCAAGTTCCCCGACGTCAAGTTGTGGGTGGCCGGTGCCAACGACAAGGTCGAAGAGGGCGTCGAGCTGCCCGAAATCCTCGGTGGCGCGCTGCTCGTGACCCCGGGTCACAAGGGCGAGCGGCTGTTCCATATCAGCCTTCATCCGTCGGCGACCGGCTCACTGGTGTGGCGGTTTGTGGCGACGCCCCAGCAGCGCCAGCGCCAGCTCTCGGTGCTGCGCGAGCGGGTCAGCGCCGCCGAAAAGCTGCTGGCAGGGCTCCAGCAAGAAACCGCTGCGGATCCGGCGTTTATAAAGACCCAGCAGGCTGAGCTGCAAAACCTCCGTGAGCAGATTTCTCAACTGTCCCAAGCGCCGAGCCACCCCGAGGTCGATGGATATGTGACCGCCGAGCTGCAAGCGATCACCCGCAGCCTGCCGCGTGATCCGGCCATTCGCAAGAAGCTCGATGCACTCGATCAACAGATCGGACAGGCCAACCTCAAAGCGCTGGACGGCCCGCCGCCGGATACTTTGCCCGGCAGCCCTCGCTATGTCGGCAACACGAACTGCCTTGGGGCCTGTCATTTCCACGAGGCCGCACACAAGCTGTGGCAGACCACCCAGCACAGCCGAGCCCATCGCACGCTGGTCGAAGTCGGCAAAGAGCTGTCCTATGACTGCGTCGGTTGTCACTCGACGGCGTTCGACACCCCGGCCGGCAGCAATCTATATACGATCAACAAGTGGCAGCAGGCGACCACGCCGCCGGTGGGGGTGGGCCCCGATATGCGCCACGTCGGCTGCGAGGTCTGTCACGGACCCGGCTCGCTTCACGTCGCGGCACCTGGCAAGGTCAAGATCCCCACGCAGCGCCCCGACGAAAACACCTGCCTCGGCTGCCATACCAAGGAACACTCGGACACCTTCGAGTGGAAAGCCTACGCACGCGGCATCCTTGGTGAGGGCCACGGCGCAGCCACCCGTCAGACCCTCGGCGAAGGACCAACCGGCCGCGAGCTACGCCAGGCCGCCCGCAAACAAGCCGCCGAGCACCAGTAGGGGGACTACCGAGCCCCTTGCACGGACTTTCTGGTGGGCGTTAGAAGCGGTCTTTGCAGGGTTCGTACTTGCTGGCGGCGATGGCGGGAGCACTGCCACGACGGGCCGGTGGCTCATCGGCGATCATGCTCTGATTCACCTTGAGCTTGCCGTCGGCATTGGCGGTGACACAGGCATGGCGGGCGTACTCGGTCATCAGGCGTGCCCACTTGGTGCGACCAAACTCAGCAGCCAGCTCGTCCTTCTTTTTGTCGAACTCAGCCTGGTCCGGCTCTTTGCGCTCTTTGAGCGTGGCCACGATAAACCCGCCGCTCACATCAACCGGACCGACGATCTCACCCGGTTTGAGCGTAAACGCCTTCTTCACCAGCTCTGCAGACGAGCCAATCCCCGGCAGGGTGTCGCCCTTGCGCGGAAACAGGCCGGTCTCTTCGACCTGGATCTTGCTGCCCTTGGCCTGAGCCTCCGCCGCGTCCGAGTCATCCTTTGGGAACAGGTCGGCCAGCTTGCCACCCGCACGCAGCTTGGCCGCCGCATCATTGGCGCTCGCCTGGGCCAGCTCTTTGCCCTTCGCGGCCCGATACAGCTCTTCGGCCAGCTCGGCCCGTGCCTTGTCGAGTGCAATGTCTCCCTCGCGGAAGCCTTCGACTTTGACAAGCTCTAGGCCACGATCGCTCCGCTCGGGTCCAATCACTTCGCCTTCTTTGGCCGCAAAGACCTTGTTCTCCAGCTCGGTGCCAAAATCGGTGGTCGCTTTCTTGCGCCAGCCCACGCTGCCACCACGCTTTTTGGTCGCTTCGTCTTCCGAAACGGCCATCGCGACTTCTGCGAACGACTTGCCGCCTTGGATGCTCTGGAGTGCCGCCGTCAGCTTGGCTTTGGCTTCGCTGACTTGCTGCTCGCTCGCGTCCTTTTTCACGTCGATAAGAATGCGGCGCAGCTTGGCGCTCTTGTCTTGCTTGACGTAGAGCAGCTTGCGCTCCTCGTAGGTCTTTTTGATTTCCGCTTCGTGAGCCAGCGCCCAGGCCTCGATGTCGGCGTCGCTAGCGACCAGCTCTTGCTCATAGCGGAACGGCGTAAACCGAACGTATTCGAGATTGGTCTGACGGGCCTTGTCCTCGAACTCGGCGCGAACTTCGTCGCTCGAAGCCCGTGTACCGGCCCGGAGCAACTGCCGAAACTTGTCGGCGAGCAGCTCACGACGCTGAATTTCGACGAACTGCTTCATCGTCAAGCGATACGAGTTCTGCACCACCATCCGCAGTCGCTCGTAATCGAGGACGTTGTTGCGCATCGCGTAGCCGTCGACCTTGCGCGAAAGGCCCGCGACAAACATATTGCCGTCGACAAGCTGCTTGGCTGCCTCATCTTCCGAGACGAGCAAACCCGCCTGTTCGGCTTCGTGGGCGAGCAGCTCGCGCTCGATCAAACGGTCGATGACCACCTCGCGCAGGCGCCCTGCTTGAGCGTCACCTCGGCTCGGGAGCCCGAGCGCGATGAAAGAGTAGTTCAGCTCCTGCTCGCTGATGTCGTTGCCGTAGACCCGCGCCGCATAGCGGGTTCCGAACCCCTCCAAGACCGAGTCACCCGATGGTGAACCGGGACCGAAGCTGACGATAAAGGCGGCAATAATGACGCCAAAGAGAATGTAGACGATGGCAGAGCGTGAGTTCTGCCGCACCGAATCGAGCATGAAGCGAGTGCTCCTTTACTTGGGTCGAAGAATCTACCCGAGGGATACGTTCTCAAGCAACAAAACGCCCAGTCTTAGCTGCACGAACCTCCGGTGCGGCAGGTTTTGACGCCCCCGCCACAGTCCACGCAGCTTAGACCGGTGGCGCAGTCGCCGTCGAGATTACTAGTCGTACAGACCGTACCCACACCACCCAGCTTGCAGGTGCCACTAAAACTGTTGCACTGGTTTTGACACTCGGTGTTGCGCAGACAAGGCTGACCATCGGCGAGCTTGCTGCCGCAGGTACCTGCCACGGTGTTGCAAATCAGCCCAGCTTTGCAGTTGCGATCGGTGGCACAGGCCTGGCCGCTGTCTCCCGTCGAGCAACGATTGAGGCTGCAAATTCCGCTCAAGCAGTCGAGGTTGAAGTCGCAAAACGATCCGATCGCGAGCGGCCCGCACCAGTTTTTGCTCGGAAGGCAGGTCATGCTGCCGGTGGCGTCACTGCCGCAGTCGGTGTCGCGGACGCAAAACTCGCCGCGCTTGCGTAGCGACTGACAGGTCCGGCCGTTGCATTTGAGTCCGGTCGCGCAGTCCGCATCGACGGAACAGGCACAGCCCGACGGACGGGCCGAGAGGCTCAGACAGTCGCTGCACTTGCCGACGCTGCTCCCGCTTGCCACATCGCACAGCAGCAGCCTGGTTTCATCGTCGAAACCACTGCACTGATTGTTGAGAGAACAGCCGCAACCGAGATCGCCGCCCTTGTCCCCGGGAACACACACCGCTTCGGTGAGAGTGGCCACATCCCCGTCGCTGATGCCAGCACCGCAAGCGCTCAGGCTGGTCAGTGCGAGCGTTGCCCACAGGGCTGCCCAAGAACGTACCGTGGCTCGCTGCTTTGTCATGACCGTCTCCTCATCGCTTTTTTGAGAAGCTTAGCGCGCCTTCATGTTGGGTGCGGATCTCAAAAAGTGCTAATAACGACAATAGGTTACAGGGTCAGGCGAATGCGACGGTTTTCCGCCCTACTCGCCGACCAGCATCGAGGAGATCGCCCATGCAGAAGTCGCTTCCCGCTCGTGTTGGTTCGCTGCTCACGCTGGCTCTTTGGCCCCAAGTCGCCGATGCCGCCGTCTGCAAGGTTCCCGGTTCCTTCGCAACCATCCAAAAGGCTGTCGACAGCGCCACCTGCACCGATATCCAGCTTGAGGCCCAGGTCTACACCGAGCAGGTCTCGATCAGCCGCGTGGGCGTCACCATCACCGGCAAAGGTGCGGGACGAACCACCCTGCGCAGCCCGACCGCCCGCGTCAAATCGACCGTCACCACCACCTACCTGCCCCGCTACTCGTACGTCGTCGAGATCAAGCCAGGTGCGCTGGCGACGCTGCGCGACCTTACGATCGACGGACGCAGCAACGCCACCTGCACCGAGCGCTATTTCGGCGTTCGCTACCACAACTCGACGGGAAACCTTGAGCGCGTCGTCGTGGAAAACGTGCGCGGCATGGGCTCAAGCTTCTCCGGCTCGTGTACCAACATCTTTGCCGTCGGCGTCACCAGCGATGGCACGGGTGGCGGCTCGGTTCAACTAACCCAATCGACCGTGCGCAACTTCCAGGCGCTGGGAGTGCTCGCAAACGGTACCAACGCCGGCGTCGTCGTTCAAAACACGGTCATCCGCGGTGCCGGTCCGCAAAACAGCCTGCCGCAGTCCGGTATCCGGTTCGTCAACGGTGCCTCCGGAGCGGTCGACCGCAACAACCTATTCGACCTGCGCTACACCGGCGACCCGTGTAAGGGCATCGGCACCGCGCTCGATTTCTACCGCGCTGGGCAGACGTTCATCACGGCCAATGTCGTTGTCGACGCCGACCGAGGTCTGTGGCTGCACGAAAACCTAAGCCCTCAAGTCGCGTACGACAACCGATTTATCCGCACCTATCTCGGTATCCAGAGCGCCCAGAACGGCGACGGTCAGGTGCGGATCAGCAAGAACTCTTTTTCAGAGCTGAAACGCAGCACCGCCGCCACCGTCGATAGCTGCTTCACCGAAAGCGGCGACGGCATCGTCGTCGATGATGAGCTCGACACGGTCATCATCCAAAACAGCATCGCTGACAGTCCTCGATCGGCCATCGCGCTTGGTGTCGGCACCGAAAACCTCGATGTCCAGCAGAACCAGAGCGTGCGCTCCACCAAAACCGACATCGATGATCAAGGAACCGCGAACCGGCTCAGTCTCAACCGCTGTGCCAAAAGCACTCCCACCGGCCTGTGTTCTGACACCCCGTAATCGCAGCGCTATGGCATCAGGCGAGGCCGCTTGGCTTCTCGGCACTGTCCTGGGGTGTTTGCATCGGCACAGGCCTCGGTGCACGAACGGAACGTGCTGCCCGAAATGCCGACGCGACTCACGCATTCCTGCCACGTAACCTCGCACGCTGCCCGCTCCCGAGCACGCTGGCTCGAGGTCAGCGCAGTTGCAACGCAGCGCCGGTAGTCGGGCAAGCAGGTCGCCGACTGAAGTAGGTTGCGGGCGCACTGAAACTCACAGTCGGTGAGTCGCGCTTTTTGCGATTCACGACTGCACTCGGGCTCCTCTTCGTGACCTTCACGTGGAGCGACCACCGACAGGCCCGGAGTCAAACCTGGCTCATCCGGGCGAGGAGCAACCGGCGTCACCACGAGCTTCGACGGCTCCACAGGCGTCTCGACGGGCTCGCCCGGCTGGGTCGGTTCAGTCGGAGCTGGCACAGTGGGACGAAGGGTTGGCTTCGCTTTGGGTTTGTTCGAAACGGCTGACTCCCCGCTACAAACACGTTCGATCGACTTGAGCGTCTCCGGCGACAGCCCATGCAGCATCGCTTTGCCGGGCAACGGTTTGTACGATTCGACCAGCGGTTCTAGAGGGATTCCCTCGGGCGGCTGAATCTGCGTAAACACCGGCCGCACCGCTTGACCCAGTAAGTCAGGTGCCACCATCGGGGTGTAGTCGTCCGCAAAAATCGGATACGCCACATCCGGCGATACTTTCACCGTCAATACCCCGCAGCTCGGGATTGCCTGACGAATCCAGCGCAGATCGACCATCTGGGGGCCTGGACCCACCGGCTGCACGCGCACTTTGAGCGGCCGCTCTTCACTGCCCGGTCCACTCGCCAGGTTTTCGACGACAATGTTGAGCACGGCACTTCGCGCAATCAGCGAGGCTGGCGCGCTGCAAGCCGTTTCGGGTTGCTGATCATCCCACAGCGCCGAACTACTGCTGTCGATCGTACGAATCCGATCTTCGTTGCCCTGCCAGGAATTGCCGATGATGCCGGTTAGGATCGAACCACCGACGAAACCACCGCCCGCAAACGTGATGGTTTGAAACGTCTTGGTATCGATCAGCGGGGCCGTGGTCGTCGTGCTCATCGATGAACCACCGACGATCGGCGTGGTGGTGCTGCTTGTGCCCGGAAGGGTTGACAGCGCACCACCCGCGAGGATCGACGCGCCGAACCCGGTCAGGATGCCGCAAAACGCAAGCCGAGCCTTGCTCGCGTAGGAAATGGAGGCAAGGCAGCTCGCGAGACCACCGGCCGCAATCGCGCCACCACCTGCGTAGGTAATCGGCGGGCCGTATTTGCTGTCGAGCTGAGAAATCCAGCCACCGAGTCCAATGCCGACGCCGGCACCACCCGCTATGCCCGCGATGACCGCCGCACCTTTCCACCAATTGCCGCCGAGTCGCTCGAAGGTGCCGGTATCTGTGCGACGGGTCTTGCCATACAGAGCGTGTCGACAACGAGGCGTCGACGAACCCCGAAGCTGAAGCACGTATCCATTGCCGGGCTCAGACAGCTCCCAAGTCTCGACCGTGCGAACCGTCATGAGCCGCGCCGTCGCCGCAATCGGTACCTCGGTGCCCAGTCGCCACTCACCTTGGTAACAGCCGGATAGACACACCCCAACAAGGGCAAAGGCCAGCGCCGATGTCCCCCTCGTCCGCATCTAGTTCTGACTCCGGATCACCGGCTCGACCTTTAGCTGTTCAGGCCCTTCTATCGAGGGTAACTGATGCCCCGGCGCGATCTTCAGAATCGTAAACTCGACGCGACGGTTGAGTGTCATGCCTTCCTCGGTATTGTTGTCGGCGATCGGTCGACTCTTGCCAAAGCCTTGGGCTCGTAGTCGCGAGGGCTCGATGCCGCGCAACAGCAGGAACTTGAGGACGGCACTCGCCCGACGCTGCGATAGGTCGAGGTTGTAGGCATCATCGGCCCGGAAGTCGCAGTGTCCTTCGATCAGGATCTCCAGCCACTCGGGATGGGCCTTGATGTAGTCGGCGATCTCCTCAAGAACCCCGGACGATTCGGGCAGGATCACGTCTTTGTCGGTCGCAAAGTGGATCCGTTCGAGCACCTTGATCTTGTTCTTGTCGGCAAACACTCGCGGGCAGCCGTGGAGCGCCTTACGTCCCGGCAGTGTCGGACAATCATCGAGTCGGTCGACGATGCCGTCGCGATCGGTGTCTCGCTCGGGACAGCCATTGTTTTCTGCCGGACCCTTTTGCTCAGGGCAGTGGTCGGTAGGACCAATCAGCCCGTCGCCGTCTGGATCGTCGGGTGGCTTCTTGAAGCTCTCGATCGCCTCGTATTCACGCGTCTTGCCCGGCACCCACACCGCCGACAGAAAGTAACGGAAGGTCGGGATGCTAAAACCGCAGTCGGCACCGAAGTTAAAGCCCGTCGTGAAGGTCACCCCAAACGAAGCGTACCAACGCAGACCGAGCATCGCCTCGGCGGGAATTTGCCTGATCGAGTCCGGAAGGACGGTCAGCGGCACGTTGAAGTACACCCCACCGAGCGTCGTCAGGCCCCACTTGCGCACCACCGGCAGTTCTGCACCAGCGGCACCCACAAACGCCGGACCCAGCTTCACGTCCATAAACTCGATCGCCGGACGAATGTGAACGCCTGCTTGCAGCGCCAGCAAGATGCCGTTGCCGAATCGGTAGTCGGCCACAAAGCTCGGAGTAAAGGTCACGCGTCCATCGCTGGCAAACGCAGCCTGATCCCCAGTCGGGAAGTTCACGCGCCCTTGCAACGAGACGCCGAAACCGCTCGCATAGGACAGCCGCCGCACAAACGGCACCTTGAACATCGCCGCCAAATCTCCAACGGCGTTGCTCTTGATCTGCCCTTCTTCACCAATCACCTCAAGGTTGCTCGACTGCTGGAACAGCACCACCGGGAACACGAAGCCCAGCTCGAGCCAGTTCGACAGTCCAATCGCCGCCATCACATCCAGCTCGAGGCGGTTTTTCACCACATCGGCGGCCTTCTGCCCATCGCTGTTCAGGAGCACCAGCGGATCCAGTGAAAAGCTGAAATAGGCACCAACCGCTCCCGACAGATGCGACAGCGGCTGTGACTGCGGAACAACGATCAGATCGCGAGGCCCCGGCGTCGGTCGGAAGTTCTGGACATCGAAGCGCACATTCTGTGCCGCTGCATCTCGCAGCCCCACACACAGAGCCAGTCCTGCGACGAGGAGGCGTAACGGGCTCATGGTTAGCTCCGCACCTTCCGAGCCAGCGAAAGACCGAGGACCAAGAGCGACAGCAGTGATGCGACCCACAGGCCCCGGTTTGGTCCAGGTGCAATCGGATCTTCCGTCGAACCGATCCCAGCCCCACTGCAACACAGCGCCCCACCGTGTGCCGTTAGCCCCGGCTTGCAGCGTCCAGCCACGCAGGTGTTGGTGTCTTTCGAGCAGCACTGCGTCCCCAGACAGTCCGAACTGCTCGCGCAGTTTGGCGTACACGATCCGTCGACGCAGATGCCACATGGACACTGCGCGGAGGTGAAGCACTCGACACACTTTTTGCCATCGCAGACCTGGTTCGACGGACACGGTGTGGCACAGGCGGTGTTGCACTGGTGCGTCATCGGATCGCAGGTTCCGCCCTCGCCGCAGTCCTTATCGGCCCGGCACCGCACGCACACCGCACTCTCGGTACGATTGTCGGGGGTATAACAAAATGGCTTGTCCGTCGGAGGTTTGCTCGAAATGCTACCGTCCGACTCAATCACGTAGTCGACACCACAGGTCTTGCAGTTCGGTCCGCAGTGGCGGTCGTCGGTACAGGGCACACAATCACCGCTGCGGCAGAAGGTTCCGACCTTGCAATCGGCATCGTAGCGGCACTGGACACAGACCTCGCCATTGAGACAGTAGGGCCGGATGCCCTGCGAGTCGTTCTTGGTGCTGTCGGGGCAGCTCACACAGGTCTTGCCGCAACGATCATCCGTGTTGCAGTCGGGCAGCTTGTCGATGCAGCGACCGTTCAGCAGATCGCACTTGCCGCCTCCGCAGTCCACATCGGTTCGGCACTGTGAGCAATTGCGCGCCTCGGGTTTGGTGGGGTCGGTGGGTACGCAAAACTGACCGGGGCAACAGTTGCAAGGATTGACGCACTTGCCTTGCACGCACTTGCGACCAGCGGTGCAGTCGCCATCATCTCGACACTCGGCACACTGATAGTCTCCACCGGGATCGCGAGGGTCGCGAATACAGAATGGCTCCGGTGCCAGGCACTCCCGGCACGATTTGCCGCAAAACTGGTCGCCAATGCACGGCGCGCACACCGCCGCCTCGTTACAGAACATGCCAGCGTCACAAGTACCCGAGGGCTGATTGGGCACGTTGGCCAGGCTACGAGGACACTGCTTACACCGCGACGGCTGCCCGTCATACGGCACAACCCCCGAAGCCGTCTGAAAAAACTGCGTCGGCTGGGTGTAGTCGAGCGAAAAGTTATAAGTACCAAGCGGTTTGGTACCTACACCCGCGATTTCGTCGATGTCGGAAAAAGTCGGGTCGATGAGGATCGCCATCTCCAACGCCCCTGCCTGAAAGTATTGGGCGTAGGTGACTTCGATTGGGTAAAGACCCGGCTTGTCAAAATACACCGTATTGGTCACGCGGTACTTGCTCGCACCACCAACGATGCCACGGCTAATCACCAGCTTGGCCTCCGGGCCGTTTGGTGGCTTGGCCTTGGTGTAGATGTACATCGCGGTGGCATCGTCGGTAAGAAAGCCAAAGTGAATGCGCTGCTTGGCCCACTCCGGGAGGATGTTGATAAACCCACGGAACCGCGATCCGTACGAGGTGTTCAGCGTAGTTGAATCTTGGGGTGCGGCCGGAAACCAGCAGCCGTTGTCCTTCCCCATATACGGGGGGCAGTTGCGCGTGCTGATGAAATCACCGCGACTGTCAAGTCCCGGAGAGTCTGCAAAGTTCGCCAGGTCAAACGGCGTGTTCATCGTCTGATCGACGCGCATCCCGCTCATCGGTCCACCGGTGGTGCCATCCATGAAGGCGTTCACCGAGTCGGGAAAGTCGGTGGCTCCGCTATTGGGGAACCCGGCTCCGCGTGGCTTGAACACGGTATTCGGATCGCCACCAGTGCCAAGCAGACGAAACGCGGCGCACAAGCCGGTTCCGGGCAGAATCTTGCCTTTGTCATCGCGAGGATTCGGCGCAACCGGATCGCCGGTAATCGTCACCGTTGGTAGCTTCTGGGCTTCAGCATCGCGGAGTGGCCAGGCCGCAAGGCAAAAGAGCGTCACCCAAAAACAGAGTCTGCTCCACGTAGAGGTGGATCTGCGACGGAAACACGCACGCTTTGGAAAAGTGAGGGCCCGCATGGTGAAAGCTTCGAAAGCTCTAAAAACGATAACAGTCGCAGACGACGCCGGTCAATGAAGTGCCATGCGATTTCCGAGGAAGACATGGCTTTTCATCACCCGGCAGACAGTAACTGAGCTTGCGTTTTACTTGCGAAGGATGTCGCCGTCACGAACGATTGCGAGGTCCGTTTGGCTCATCGGTCGAGGCATCGGCAGTGGCGTCAGCTCAGCACCCGGCTCGGCCGCAAGGCGGTGGGCAAGCACCGGCGGTGGCAGATGTCCCCCAGCATGCGGTTCGCTGCTGCTTCCAAACTTCCTGACGATGAAGTCACCGAGGCTGTCGAGATACGTGTAGACCACGGGAACCACCACCAGCGTCAGCACCGTCGAGGAAATCAGGCCGCCGATAACCGCACGCGCCATCGGGGACCGAAACTCCGAGCCCTCACCGAGCGCCAACGCCAGCGGCAGCATGCCAAAGATCATCGCCAGCGTCGTCATCAGGATCGGGCGCAGCCGAATCTCACCGGCGGCAATCAGTGCCTCTTCGCGACCAAGCCCTTCCGCCCTTCGCTGGTTGGCATTGTCAATCAGCAAGATGGCGTTTTTGGTCACCAGACCCATCAACATAATGAGTCCGATCATGCTCATCATGTTCATCGTTCCACGCGACACCAGCATCGCCCCAAACACCCCGATCAGCGACAACGGCAGCGACAGCATGATCGCCAGCGGCTGCAAGAAGCTCTCGAACTGCGACGCCAGCACCAAGTAGATAAAAACGATCGCGAGGAACAGCGTCTCGACGAAGTAGCCGACGGTCTCTTTGAGGTCTTTGCTCTGCCCACCGAGGTCGACAACGTAGCCCGGGGGCAGATCCAGCTTGGCGACCGCGTTTTTGATGTCGGTCGAGACGTCACCGAGTGGACGACCTTCGACGCCACCGGTAATACGCACCTCACGAGCCAGATCGATTCGGTTGATCTTCGAAGGTCCAACGCCACGAGAGAGATTGGCCACTTGGTCGAGTGCCACCAGCGTCCGACCGCCTTCCGCTCGCATCGCACCTGGCACAAACAGGCGGGCAATGTCCTTCTGGCTCGTCCTCCCCGTCGAGGGCAAGCGAACGCGAATGTTGTACGTCTCAGCGTTTTTGTCCTCAAAGTTACCGGCAAGGTCACCAGCGACCAGCACCCGCAGCGTCGTTGCAATCTCGGCCACCGACACACCCAGGTCCGCCGCACGTTGCCTATCAATCGCCAACCGAAGCTCGGGCTTGGTGTTTTCTTGGCTGATCTGCACGTCGACCGCGCCCTGCGTAGCCTGGACCCTGGCCAGCACCTGTTTCGAGATCGCATCGAGCTGAGCCAAATCCGGCCCCTTGACGCTGATCTGTAGTGGTGACTGAGGCCCACCGACGCCTCCAGCATCAACCACCGACGTCGAAACGTCGACGAGCTCTGAGATGCGCTCACGAACTTCGGGACGAATTTGGAAGATGCTCCGTTTGCGTTCCTTCTTGCCCTTCAGCTTCACATAGACCTGGCCCTCGGTAACGGTCCCAGTCGCACCGGCACCGATCGTCGAGTACGTATACGCAATGTCACGATCTTCGTGGATGCGCTGCAGGATCTCGCGGGCCTTGGTGTCGGTGTAATTGAGCGAGCTACCAACCGGCGTACGCAACATGACGATAAATTCGCCGCGATCCGTCTCGGGGAAGAACGAAAATCCAACCAGCGGTGCAATGCCTATCGTCACCCCAAAAATCAGCGTTGTCAGGCCGACGGTGGCCATTCGATGCCGTAGCGCCCAAGCGATCACCGAGCGATAGCCCAGCGAGAGCCGATCAAAAGCGGTATTGAACCCACCGATGGCTCGCATAAACACGTTGCGCTGGGACGGATCCTTGTGATGCGGCTCCGGCCACACCGAAGACATCATCGGATCGAGAGTGAAGGAAACGAACAGCGACAGCAGAACCGCGACGCTGATCGTGATGCCAAACTGAAAGAAGAAGCGACCGATGATGCCGCCCATGAACGCCACCGGGACGAACACCGCGATGATCGAAAACGTCGTCGCCAAAACCGCGAGACCGATCTCATCGGTACCCTCTTTCGCCGCCCGTACGTGGTCTTTGCCCATTTCGGCGTGTCGGACAATGTTTTCGCGCACCACGATCGCGTCGTCGATTAGAAGTCCGATCGCCAGAGTCAGCGCCAGCAGCGTCAGTTGGTTGAGCGTAAAGCCCGCTGCCCAGATCGCCGTAAACGCCCCAATGACCGAGATCGGCAGCGTCAAGCCGGTGATCACCGTCGAGCGCCAGCTCTGCAAAAACAGAAACACGATCGCGACCGTCAGAATGGCACCGAGCAACAGGTCTTCTTCCACCTGATTGACCGACGCTCGGATGAACACCGAGTTATCGATCACCACGTCGAGCTGAACCTCTGCGGGCAGCTCTCCACGGAGCTCAGCCATACGCTCACGCACCGAATCGGCAACCTGCACCGTGTTTTGGCCGGACTGCTTCCGAATTTCCAGTGCCACCGACGGTTTGACGTTGTAGTCCTTGGAACCCTCGCTCCACAGACCACGAGTGACGAGCGATAAGCTCCGCTTTTCCTCTGTACCATCGCGCAACGTCGCGACGTCTCCCAATCGTGTCACTCCGCCCGTCGGCATACGCAGCGGCAGCTCGGCAAACTCGCGAACTTCATGAACCCGGCCGGCAACGCGCAGCAGTGTCTCTTGCGAGCCTCGCTCGATGCGCCCCGCTGGCAAGTCCAAGTTCGACGACTTGAGCCCATTGATGACGTCCATCGGCAGCAGGTTCCGGGCATCGAGTCGCGCTGGATCGAGGAGAACCTCGATTTCACGCTTCGCACCGCCCACCAGCGTCACCTTGCCGACACCTGGCACGTTTTCCAGCTTCTTACGCAGCGACGAATCCGCTAGCTCTGTCAGCTCTTTGAGAGACAACGCATCCGAAGACAGAGCAAGCGCCAAGATTGGCTTGTCGCCGGGATCGAGCCGCTCGATCAGCGAGTCCTTCGCTTCTTGCGGTAGGTCCGACTTGATGCGCGAGATCTTTTCACGCACATCGTTTGCGGCATCGTTGATCTTGACGTTCAAGTGAAAGATTACGACGACGCTCGACACACCCTCGAGTGACTGAGAACTAATCTGCTTTACGCCAGCGACGGTGTTTAGCGATTCCTCGATTTTTTTGCTGATGTCACTCTCGACCGACTCTGGACCCGCTCCAGGCCAGACGGTGGTCACGGTAATGACCGGCATGTCCACGTTGGGAAATTCATCGACGGACAAGCGACGAAACGCAAATCCGCCAAGCACGACGAAGGCCAGCATGATCATCGTGATGAACACGGGCCGTTTGATCGAAATATCTGAGAGAACCACGGTGTCCTCCACCCCATGCGACGAGCCACTTCGAATCGGCGGTCGCGATCGTCAAAAGTTACGGGCTCTTGTGCTGCGCTACTGCCGTCGAGTGCTGAACGGTCACTTTGCTGCCGTTCTTGAGCCCCGTCGGTGAAGAGATCACGACTTGGTCACCAGCCTGCACGCCACCGACGATTTCGGTGACATCTCCGTCGGTCACTCCGGTTCGGATCACCACTTTTTCCACGGTGTCTCCCGCCACGCGCCAGATCACACTCTGCTTGTCATCTTCGCCATCGCCATCCAGGTCCGCAGGCGGAGACACGGTCTCTTCGCGTACAGCCACAAGGGGCACACCAATGCCTTGGCGTTCGCCGCCCGAGATGACGTTTCCCGTCGCGTACATGCCGCCCTTGAGCACGCCTTCGTTGTTGGGAATGCGCACCCGCAGACGAATGGTGCGCGTTCGCGGATCGACGGTTGGACTCACCGCTGTGACCTCTCCCTCTAGGGTCTTGGGCGTCGGCGCGTTGACCTGAAATTCCACGCGTGCGCCTTTGGTAATTCCCGAGGCCAAGTCAGCCGCAAGCTGCGCAACCAGTTCCATCGCCGAGTTGTCGACGATCGTCACGATGTCGCGGTTTTTCATGGTGTCGACGTACTCATGCAGTGACACGCCACGACGGCCAATCACGCCCGAGATCGGTGCGATGTACTTGGTTTCACCGACGGCATTCTTCGCAAGATCGCGCACTGCCCGAGCCTGATCGAGCTGCGCCATCGCTGCCTGAACGGACACCTGAGCCAGCTTCATCGCGCTCTTGGAGTCGTCAAAGGTCTTCTGGTCCGCTGCTCCGGAGGCATGCAGCTTGTCGACTCGCTCGGAGTCATGGCTCACCCGTTCGAAATCGGCCCGACTCCGCGAAAGCTGAGCCTCGGCAATCGCCACCGCAGCGGCATTCGAACGAAGCTGCGCCTGCTGGTTCCCGGAGTCGATTTTGGCAATCAGATCGCCCTTCTTGACCGGGTCGCCTTCGTCGAAGTTGAGCAGAACAACGGTCCCGCCAACCTTCGACTTCAAGGTCACCTCATGCAGCGGCTTGAGCTCACCGGTGATCGGCAGTCGACCACTGAAGGTATGTTTCACGGCGTTCGCGGTCTCGACCCGAATGACCTTGGGCTGAGACGCCACCATCCCTGCGGTCTTGCTCGCATCCTTTTTGCAACCTGCGAGTGCGAACGTTCCCACTAGCAGCAAATACAGTGTCGCTTTACGCACGGCTGATCCTTTTCACTTTCCCCAGACGACTTGCGTCGTCCTGCTTCTCTTGGCGGCTGTCTCCGCCTTTTGGTCCCGCTCGATGGGGCCGAAATCCCTGTAACGCTGCCTGCACCAGCGCCCATCCCACTCCCGTCAGAAGCGGAAATTGCTCAGGCGAGCGAAGATGACGAATCACGGAAACCTGGATGCCCCCAAGAATCAGGCACTCCAGCAAGCGCGGATCTCCGGTTAGCTCACCATCGGCCACACCAGCCTCGGCAGCAGCCAGAATCAGTGTCTGCGGCACCTGTTCGATCGGTACCGCGCTGCACGGCGGACGATCGGAGTCGACCGCAAAGATGTGAGACAGGAAGAACCGCACCGATTCACGATTTTCCCTCGCCAACATCAAAATCGTCTCTGCTAGCGTTGCCAGCGCCGCCTCCGCACTCACCCCAACAAACCCGCGCTCAGCCGCTTCATCCACATTCAGGCCGGCTGTCTGGAGACCCTCATGCAGAAGCCCTCTCAGATG
>CALLYL010000561.1 GCA_937859535.1 uncultured Myxococcales bacterium | reverse complement strand
ACCCCTCGATGGTACCTGTCATCATGCAGATCTCATCGCCTTCCGAAATCCGTGCAAACAAGTCGATGCTGCGATCTTCGACGTGAATCTGCGATGGATGGATCGTCACGTAGTGTTCGCCCTCTGAAGTCTGATGACGAATCGCCAACGGCCGCAGCGCAGTCTGAGCCAGGATGTTGCCGCCCTCAGCGAGTTGGAGCGAGAGGCTGTCATCAAGCCAGGCGTTCAACACCTCTCCAGCGGGCTTGCCGTCTAAACTAACGATGTGTCGATCGTGACCCGCAGTGACCTTGGCGCGGGATGAAGTGGCCTCAAACGGAGCAAGCAACGCCCCACCGAAGGCAAACTCACCGCAGATCGCAGCGATCGAGACGGCATCACGCTGCACCCCGTCGTTGGTATAGACCGACCACTCACCAACAATCGCATGGTCAGCGGCACTACCTCCGAACGCCGGGATTCCCGGCAGCACGTCCGTAATACCGGCCAAGATGTCCTCTTCACGGCCCGGAGAACTATTAAAGAGAAGCACTCGCGGTGGCAGCGGTCCTGCAGCAAGTTGCTGGGCTGCCCCACGACCAGCCGATCGAGCATCATCACCGAGCACGGAATGACCCACCGCAAATCCGATCTGGCCCGTGGCGGCAAAGAGCAAAATTCCGACAACACCGTCTCCGCTAGCCACGATTCCCTGCTTGGTGAGAACGCCAAGCGAAGTGGTGACACCATGAACCAGTGTCCCAGGCAGGGCACGACGCACCGCAGTCAGCACAGCCGAGGCATCATGTTCGACGGTGGAAGTGACGACGGCGAGGCCGGGCACTCGGTCCCCAAGAGGGGCTCTCGCTGTTTTCACTGCCTCGTCGACTGCGGACTGCGTATCGGCGAGAGTACTGGTTCCGAAACCGGCCCATAGCTGATTCATCGCGACCTCCTAATCTCTATCCCTCGTCCTGGGTTGTGCTGCCAAACCAAAACACTGATGGGAGTCGGCTCGTCTGTTAGCGCACGAGCTGCTGTTCCAATTCGCTCAAGTCATGCGCATTCAGCAACATCTTGAGCGCCGCCCGAACCTTGCGAAGATCGTTCGCATCGTCCTTGCTGAACCTTTCGTATTTCCGCACCGGCACGCCCGCCATCATGATCAGCCGACTCACGGCAAACGGTGTCAGCCGCGTTTCAACGAACATGACAATGCGGAAAATCTCACTCTCCATGCCAGGCTCTTGCCTTTGATGGTAATCGCAAGATGAGCGAGAGTGGGCAATCGTGATGGGCCCAAGCTAGCGGCCATGACTTGTCTGCAAAATATTGATCAGCTCATCGTCGGTCAGTTCAATCGGATTGCTCCGCATGCTACCGCCGCGTGACTGGCTAACGATCTGGGCAAACTGCCGCGAATGGACGCCTTGCTCTTCAAGCGAGAGAATGCCCAGGTTGCGACGCAGCAGTATGAGCCGCTCGACGGCTTCCTCTAGGTCATTCCCCCCATCGGTGAGCAAACGAACCAGTTCGCATAGCCGCACCATCGCTGGACCATGAGGCTGTCGTCTGTGAAGGGCTCGTGCGTTTACCCGAAACGTCGCCGGGAGCAGACACGCGCAGCCATCGCCATGGGCCACATCGCACAGGCCACCGAGCGGAGCGACCAAACCATGCACCGCACCCAGCCCTGCGTTTGCCAGCACAATCCCTCCCCACAAACTGCTGAGTGCCAAGTTATCGTGGGTTTCCGGTAGCAGCGAGGACAAGTGCCCTTGAAAGAGTACGGCCAGACGGTGCAGTGCTCGCCACAACAGCTCAATTCCACGCAGTGCCAGCGCATCGGTCAGTGGTTGAGCGCCCTTCGATAGATATCCTTCGAGCAAGTGTGTCAGCGCGTCCATTCCAGCCGATGCCGCCACCCGCTGAGGTGCCGTCTCGATCAGATCCGGATCGATAATGGCCACCTTCGGAATCATCAGTTCACTGCGCAGACTTCGTTTGACCCGAAGCTCAGGCACCTTCAGCACGCTGTTACGAGTGACCTCTGAGCCACTCCCCGCAGTCGTTGGTACAGCGATGACCGACAGTGGAACCTCACGCAACGGTCTCGGTGGGCCACGGTCCACATCTTCCAAGTAGTCGATGCAGGCCCCCTCATTGCGTGCGAGCGCAGCGACCGCTTTGCCAATGTCTATCACGCTGCCACCACCGACAGCCAGCACCGCCTGACAGCCCGCTTCGCGACATCGCCTGGTGAGTTCATCGGCCAGTGCAACCGCGGGCTCTCCGCTCACCGTCACGTGCTCGATGTGCTCGACCTGCTCGGCCAGCGCATCCATCAGCGACCGTTGCACTCCTCCACGGTTCAGTGATGAAGCCCCAGTCACCAACAGCACACGCTGCCCAAACCCCGCCATAAGCGAGGCAACTCGTCGGTATTCGCCTCGACCAAACACGATTTGGGCGGCGGTGCGGAACTGAAACTGCATCGGGTTCGATTCCTCCACTAGGCCCACGGAGTTGGAAACAAGCTGTGGTGCTTTTCTCCAACGCGAGGGCTGGCCATCATGTCGGCCACCGCACTCTTCCAGGTCAGGTAGTGAGAGGTCTGCTGATGCGCCTTGAATCCACCTTCATCGGGATACACCTCGTAGAGGGTGAATCGGGTCGGATCTTCGTGATGCTGGAGGACATCAAAGCGCACATTGCCCGGCTCTTGTCTCGTGCCGTGAGCATTGGCCAAGGTCGCTGCAATGAAGTCGCTCACCCGATCAGCAACGACATGAATACGGACCACCACTACAAACATGGTTCGGCTCCTAACAAGAGGAAGCTGGCGGCACAACGTCCGGTCTGGGGAGGACTGGATACGAAGGTGAGAGATGGACGGTGCGCCGCAACTTGCGTCAAGAATCAGCCTAGGTTTGTTGCGAATAGCGCCAGCGTCAACACTACATGACCCGCCAAGTCGTTTGAAGCGGACCAAAAGGCACACCCAAGCGACCGACCACCGGCAGGTTGACGAACACCGTACCTTCAGCCGCCACGGGAATATCCAGGCCATTGCGCTGCTGACGGAGCATGCTCTCCACGACTGGCTGAACCACGTTCTGCAGGATACGCAGGGCTTGCTCGATACCAAGCGGGAAGACCAAGTTCAGGTGCACATCGCCACCGGCGGGAATCAGCGACTTGCGCAGCTCGTTGACGAGCGAACCATTGGCCAGTCCGACGATCAGACCCGGAATCGCAGCGACGAAGTCCCCAATGTTGCGGATGCCACCATTTGATGCGCTACAGGCTCCTGGCTTCGGCTGCCCGGTGCACTGCGGATCGTTCGCGCCACACATGCTGACGCATACCGAGCCCAGGGCCTCGGCCCCTTGTCCCGGAAAGAGCTTCAGCGCGAGCAAGATGTCGAGCGCCGGAATCGGAATGTTATTCGGATTCTTGATCGTGACTGGCACTCCGAACTCGAACACGAGTTGACTCTGCGGAGGTGGTGACCCAAGCCCAATCGTGCAGCCCATACGCAGCATACGATCGGTGATCACCTGTGGACAGTAGTAGGCAGCCAGGAGCTGCATCGACGGAGCACGCACGAGTTGAGGACTGCCGGCCGTTACCGTCGGCGGATTTGCGCGCTGCTGCTGAACGCCGTTTGCCACAGCGCCTGCCATCAAGCGATTGAACTCTGCACAGCCGGGCGCGATCAGCAGCAGAGCCAGCAGCCACGACGACAAAATAAAACGAGACAAGCGCATCAGGTTCTCTCCTCAAAGGTGGGGGACTCGGAAATGGACCGTTTCGTCCCCCATCTTAGGGGAACCGACTCGATTGTAAAACGTCGTCCATACGACAGTCACGCCAGCGACATTCAACAAATTAGCTATTTAAATTACATGTAAAATTTCAAATAATTATCAACGGGGACGAATGGGCGAACGCGGCTGGTCGATTCGATGGATGTGGGGGCTTATCGCCTCAGTATCGCTGCTGCTCGGACAGGCGCGGGCAGCCGCTTTACCAGAGCTGAACGTGGGTCAACAGCAGCTCTTACAAGCGACGGGCGAGGAGAAGCCGTACAACGTCCGAATCCACTTCCTGAAATCGAATGAGCGTCGGCATGACTTGTTCTTTTCGACGCTGAATCGACTGGGTGGTGGCTATCTTGGCGTTGGTTCAGACCAGAACTACACGCTGGCGGCGGTCGCCCAGGCCGAACTGCTGTTTCTGGTCGACATCGACGCAGAGGTGATTCGCTGGCACAAGGTCTATGCGGCGCTGATCCCAATCGCCGAAACGCCTCAAGCGCTGCTCAAGCTGATGCACCCCCGAGCCGAGGCCGCCGTCCGCAGTGCACTGCAAGCCCGCTGGGGCTCCGAGGCCGCCGAGCTTTTACAATCGTATCGCAACTACCGTCACATGATCGGCGTGCACCTCGCTCGTGAACAGCAAGTGAGCCACAACGGCCGGGCTGCGACGTGGATGTCCGACCCAGTGCTGTATGGACGCATCCGTGATCTGATGATCTCCCGCCGAGTCATCGCCCGGGTGGGCGATCTGCACGGCGAACACACGCTGATCAGCCTCGGTCAAGCCGCCCGTGCGCTCAGCGTCACAATGCGAACGATCTACTTATCCAATGTCGAGCAGTGGTTCCGTTACTCACCGCAGTTTCGGCGCAACCTGGTTCAGCTTCCGCATGATGGACGAACGGTGGTGCTGCGAACACTTGCACGAGGTGATGTTCCGGCTCCAACTGAAGACCGTTGGCACTTTTCGGTCCAGACACTTGATGAGTTCATTGCGCGCATCGACAACCCGGTCAAGAGACTTCGCCGCGTTCAGGATCTGATTCCCGACATGGCGCACTCCGTTCGTCCAGGTGTGCGCGGTCTGTCCTGGTTGGGTCAACTACCTAACCCGATGCCACGACCCTGGGCCGAGTTACCGCCGCTGCGCAGCACTCCATGATCATGGCCACAAGGCCTACCTCGGTAACCGCAACAAATCGCGCTTGTTAGCTCGTTTCCCGACGAAGTAAGATCCCTATGGGAGTGTGTTCTGTGCGTCGACTCCATACTACGTGGCTTGGCAGTCGCCTTGCGCTGTCGACTCTGCTGCTCGGGATGATGTCGTGCCACGGCTCGACCAGTGGCTCGCCCTTCGTTTCAGAGGCATCGCCGGGACAGCCGCACCCGGCAGTAGGGATGCCAATGTCGGCACAAACGGATCTCGAGCCGTACTTGCATGACCTGCTGGAAAGTCAGGACGTGCGAAGGATTGGCCGCTACATCGCCGCCGTCGAGCCCTCGGAACAGTCCGATGACTTAAACCCGACCAGACGAAAGGCCTCGGCCAAGCAAGAACTAGAGCCAATTGAGGCGCTGTTCCAAGCCGGAGAGGAACTGTTCGAGACCGAGTTGTCCGTGGTGCGCGGCTTTGGTCACGCGTGGGGACCACAGGGGCCCGAGATGCATCGCGTCCACCGTGGAGCCAAGGGCGGCCCTGATTCGTTCAGTTGCCGATCCTGTCATCATCGCGGCGGTGACGATGGAGCCGGGGAATACAACGAAAACGCCCTGGTCGGTGGCGATGGCACCCACGTAAAGAGCGCACTGGAACGCAATCCTCCGTCTCTGCAAGGTGCGGGTTTGCTCCAGGTACTGGCAGCGGAGGTGACCACCGCCCTTCAGACACGCATCGCCGGTCCTCCACCAACGGAGCCCACCAAAGTACCGCTCACCGTCCAGGGCGTCGATTTCGGCAGCGTGACACGCATGCCCGACGGCACCATCGACTCACACGAGCTGCGCAGTATCGATCCCGATCTCATCGTGAAGCCTTTTGGATGGAAAGGAACTCACAGCACGCTGCGCCGCTTTTCCGAGGAAGCCTTCCAAGTCCATCACGGCATGGAATCGGGAGTACTCGGCTGGCATCGCCGCTTCTTTGCACCGCTCCCGATGCATGCCACCCAGGCGACCCGCGACATCATGGCTGCCTTTGCAGGGAATGACCCATTTGACCTCGACCGCGATGGTGTACGCGGCGAACTCACCGAGTCGATGCTAACCGCGATTTCGGTGTATCTGACGCTGCTGCCGTTGCCGACGATTGAGCCGCCACGAGCACCCGATCTTCTCGCCGCATATCGCCAAGGCCAAGCCGCGTTTTCTGACGTCGGCTGTGCGGGCTGTCACAAGCCCATGTGGCTGGTTCAAGAACCGGTCTGGACCGAGCAGTCCGATGCCCAAAACAGCGCGTTCCGCACCACGCTCGACCTACGGCAGCACATCCGCAACGGGCCGCCACTGCGCAACCGCGATTCGGAACTCCTGGGTTATCCGGTGCTGCTGTTTTCGGATCTGCGTCGACACGACATGGGCAGCGAGCTATCCGACCCGGTTCCGTCGACGAAGTCAGCCAAGGTTGCGATTCCACCGTCGTACTTTCTGACGCGGCCATTGTGGGGACTGGCGGACTCGGCCCCGTATCTCCACGACGGTCGAGCGGTGACGTTGGCCGAAGCCATCAAACTGCACGGCGGAGAGGCTTCCGATTCACGGCGCAAATACTTGGCGCTTCCGATCGAGTCACAGCGAGCCATTCAAGTGTTCTTGCTATCGCTGTCGCGGGCCTCGCTGCCGGAGGTGTCGCAATGAAGCGGATCGGACTATTAGTGGCCGTTGTCGGGCTGCTCATCGCGGATGGTGGATGTCGTCGCGTGGTTCAAGTCGAACCGATCGTGCCAGCAGAAGATCCATCGCTGCGCAGCCTCGATACGCCTTCTCCAACCGAACAGGCGCAGCGGACGATTCGCGATCGGCTCCAGCGTCGGGAACAGATGTTTCGCGAGGTGCTGACGCCGGGCAGTCAGTGGCAGGAACTGCGTGTCGATCAGCAACAGATCGATCGACGACGACTGTCGATCGCACGCTTGGTGGATCTGGGTCGCGAGCTGTTCCGCACAGATTTTACCGTCGAACAAGGGCTCGGCAACGGACTCGCCCGCAGGAATAGTAAGCTTGCCGGTTCACGCCCAGCGCCAAACCTCCGTCACGTTCACGGCGGGGAGTTCGGTGGTCCCGATGCCACTCGTTGTGCTGCTTGTCATCACGTTGGTGGACTGGGCGGCGGTGGCGGCAAGATCGACACGGTATTTCTGCTCGGCGATGGCGACCGTCCGGACTCGGCACTGCATCGCAATCCCAAAGCGCTGCTCGGCGCGGGTCTTCTACAAGCGCTGGCCGAGGAAATGAGCCGCGAGTTACGCGCCAAGCTGTCCTCGGCAGAACGACGCCTATCTCCCGGCCAGAGTGAAATGCTGAGCAGCAAAGGTGTTGCCTTCGGACCCATTCGCAAACGCAGCGATGGCAACCTCGATCTCACCGGCATCCATGGCGTAAGTCCCGACTTCATCGTGCGTCCGTTTGGATGGAAGGGCTCCACATCCACGCTGCGCCAGGTCGTCATGGAGTCGCTGCAGCAGCACATGGGGGTCCAGGCCGACGAGCTCTTGCGCAGCCAGTCACGCGGTCGCAGCGAGTTTCTCGGTGATGGTCCCGAGGAAGACCCGGATGCCGATGGCATCACTCACGAAGCCACCGAAGGCATGGTCACTGCGCTCACCACGTTCGTCGCGGCTCTGCCCCCACCGATGGAGGAAGTGCCGGAAGTAGCGACCTTCGTGATGCGTGCCGCCCGAGGCTATGAGCTGTTCAACCAGATCGGGTGTGCGGGCTGCCATGTTCCAACGATGAAGCTCGACGAGCCAACCGTGGCACTCGGTCCATCCTGGCAAAAACGTCCGCGAGCCGATCTTTCGCCGCTGCTGGTCACCGCGCACAGGGCCAAGGAGCCGCTGGTGGTCCGGCTGTATAGCGACCTCCGTCGTCACAACATGGGCGAAGCACTCGCCGATCCGCGCAGCTATCGCGGAATTCCCAAGGATGAATGGCTGACGCCACCTCTGTGGGGCGTGGCTTCGTCGGGGCCGTACCTTCATGATGGCCGTGCCCCGAATGTGCATACTGCGATCGAAGCGCACGGTGGAGAGGGCAAAGCGGCTGCGGCTGCCTATGCAGCACTGTCTACGGAAGATGCTGGGGCCGTAAGAGTGTTTTTACAGACGCTGACACGACCACAGTCTCTCGAATTCAAACCCTGACCGAGCAGCCGCCATCGCTTGGGGCTCGTCCACTTCACCAATGCCACGGGTAAGATGATCTCGACATTCTCGGAGGCCCTTGTTCATGACTCGCCTCGCCCAAACCCTTGCGCTTTCGGTTTGCTTTGCATCGTCGCTGGCCGCTGCCGATTCCACCAAGCCGGCACCGCCCGAAGCAGCAAAGCCGACGGACCCTGAACGAAGCGCTCCACCCATCGCAGACAAGCCGGAACTAAGCGTTCACGGCAGCACCACCGAAGCCCTGTCCGCGATCCTCGAGCGAGCCAAGCAGGATGCCGGAAAGCAGCCGCACCTCGTTGCGTTTGGGGAGTACCACCAGCTCAAAGGCAAGACCCACATTCGCAGCGCGCTCAAGCGGTTCGCGGAGGAACTGTGGCCGACGATGCAGCCGGGCGCTTCGGACCTGGTACTCGAGACGTTCGTTCCCGAGGGAAACTGTGGCAAAGAAGAAAAGAAGGTCGTCAAGGACGTCGATAAGACGATCAAGCGGCCCGAGACGACCGAAAACGAGCTGGTCACGCTCATCAAGCAGGCCAAATCGCAAGGCGTACAGCCGCACATCCTGCAAGTCAGTTGC
>CALLYL010000560.1 GCA_937859535.1 uncultured Myxococcales bacterium | reverse complement strand
ACCAAGCGGACACATCGCCGGTTGTTGAAGGCCCGTTCCTGCTGCCCACAATTAACCAGCCGAAGGCACAACCTGTCCTCACAACATCGGCTCGGTCATGCTACGGAGACGAAGCCATCTGCACGACAGCCGTCACTGATCGCCCTGCCGACATGATGACCTCGCTGGTCGCCATGTTGCCGAAGGCGGAAAAAGACAGGCGATACCGGGTGTCGGTCGTCATCGAGGAACTGGGCGAATGGCCTCAATCTGGCGACTGAACGAGGATCGTGTCGAGTTCGAGCGGGTAACGTCCGCTGTACTCGATGCCGATCCTGATGGCACCTACGTCATCCAGCAACCGGACAACACATTCCGGCTGCGCATCGGCAACGCCCCCACTCTCGCAGTCGGCGAGCGGTTCACCGTGGCGGGCATCGAGTTCGACACCGCCGAGATCGAGTGTCTGCATTTCGCAGATTGCGTATAGTCACAGCTATCAGCCAATCAAGAGCACCAAACAATGCAATTCAAAGTCACGCTCTACGTGAATAAGTCGTTGGGCGGGATCACAGTCGAAGGGAACACCGTCCAATGCCTCCGGCGGACAGACGAGCGCACAGCCACAGGACGCCGACGCCAGCGAGTCATCTGCACCATCGACCGCTGGGCATCGGAGCTTTCCGCCGAAGCCCGCGAACTGCTCACCGAAGAAGAGCAAGCGGAATGGGCCGCATGGAAGGTTAAACACGATGCGGAGTACCGCAAAAAGCAGCTTGGTATCGCCCTAGATGCCGTCACCAAGACGATGGAAGCGGCCACCACGGCGCTACGCGAGTGCGTGGCTAAACCTGCTGACCCCGCTGCAATGTGGGCCGCCATCGAGGCGCTATCTGCCGAACTGGAGAAGGCTGGCCACGAGAAACCTAAGCGGCCACGAGGCCGCCCACGGACGAATGATGACGACGACGATCAACTCATCGAGCACTGGCCGATGGGCACTCAGCCGCCTCTGCCGAATTTCGCCCCACCGGGCACAGAGGCACACCGCCAGTACCAGAGCCTGCTCGACAACTTTGAGGCATATCGCCGGGCAAATGAAGATAGCTAGCTATATAGCTATCTAAAATGGAATGCTCTCATCCCACGGAAACCGTGCAGCCTGCTGCTCTGCCACCTTGGCCTGAGCCTTGATCTTCGTTTCCAACGCCTTGATGAAGCGGATGGATGCCGCGACGTGGTTGAAGATCAGCAGGCTTTCCTCGTAGTTCAGGATCGGGTTGTCGTGTGCAAGGCTCTTGTTGTTGCGCACATCATTGAAGGCTTCCAGCACTGAGATACTGGACTTCAAAATGCGCTCGGTCATGGCCGACTCAAGGTGGCCACCTTCCCGGAGCGCCTTGACGTACTCGCCGAAGACACTGTGCAGCGGCTTGTCACGAGTGATCGTGATGCCGTGCGGCTCGCACGTCACACGGATGAACTTGTTGACGAAGGTATGTAGTCGATCCAGCCCGCCCTCGGGCTGGTTCTTCTCGATGGCTTCGCGGACATGCTCTGCCACCACCTCGAAATCCCGCTCATCTGCGATGGCGGTCAGCGCATCCAGCTCGGCCACCGGCTGGTCACTGAGAAGACGCTGGGCAATCTTTCGGCAGTCGTCGATCAGCAGCGGATTGCTGTCGCCAAAGCACTGCTCATCGGTCGCATACTCGATCAGCCCGCCAATGACCCGCCCCACGACATGATTGCCATCCACATCCCAGAAGGTACGCATCCGATTGGCCTTGGACGTACCCCGCGCCTTGTACCGTTCGGCATCAATCTCGACCCGGTACTCATCGAAGAAGTCACCGAAGGTGCGGTCAGAGAAGTTCAGGACATAGCCGCCACCCATACCAAGCAGCTTTTCCAGCTTGCGACGCTCACTTCCGCTCAGATCGGACATAGCTCCCCTACGCCATCTTGATCCACGCCATACCGACAAGGGCCGTCAGGACAAGCCCGGCAAGCACGGTGCTGGCATAGTGGATATACAACCGCCGCAACGCCCAGCGCACAGGCCGGGCTTCTGCCCGTCTCTGCTCGGCAATGAGTTGGGCACAGGCTCGATCACGGGCCTGCAACTCCGATGTGGCACGTTCCTCGGCGTAAAGAACTGCGGCCAGATAGTCGAGCATCCGGTGCTCGGTGATGTTCTGCTTCCACGTCTCGACTTTGACTAACGCTCCGGCCAGCATGGGTCTGGATCGGCCTTCGCGATGCTCGGGGTCGGTGTAGTCGAAGACCAGACCGAACTGCTCATAAAACCAGTTGCGCCGTGCCTTGTTGTCACCATGCCCCTGTCCGGCCAGCAGCTCGATACCATTGACGGTCGCCTCGGGCCACTGCTGCACCCACTGGACGATCTCATTCATCAGATAGGTGCCGATACGCTGACCATCCAGCCCCGGCAAATCAAGGAATACAGCCCCTTTCGACATCGAGGTCGAAGTCAGCGACACAGCGTTGAAGTTGCGCGAGTAGCTGCCATCAAACCGCCCTTTTCCACCATCCCGGTGCGAAAACTTGGCTGTGATGCGCTGGTAGGAAAGCCGAATGGACGCCTCGTAGATCGTCCCATCCCGAGGATCGCGCCGATAGGTTTCCTCCCGCTCGACAAGCACCCAGCCCAATGCCTTGTCATCCGGGCGATCCTTGTCTTTGATCTCCAGCACGAGGATGCGCGGCTTTACGCTCTGGCCCTCGCGCCACCCGTTGTCGAAAGAAGGCAGCGCCATCGTCTAAGCGGTCTGCTTGATCTCGTCGGCCACTTGGCGGCAGACGGCCCGGACATCGAGCGAACCAGATGCGATAGCCTCAAGGGTGCCGTCATCAAGCGACTGCACAATTCGGGTAGCCCGGCGCTCCAGCTCCTGACGAGCGATGCGCTCCCAGTCGCTGACCTCCAGCAGTGATGC
>CALLYL010000559.1 GCA_937859535.1 uncultured Myxococcales bacterium | reverse complement strand
TGTTGACCTGAAAAGCCATGGCCCAGGGTGGGGCACCACGCGTTGCCGGTTCGGACTGGACGGCCAGCACGAAATCGAGCGGCGCGCCGAGGTTCACCACTTTTGAAAAGTCACCGACGAGCTGCTGTAGACCATCTTGGACTGGCAAGGGAAACGGAACATATCCACTCAGTGATTTCACCGACTGTCCAAGGTTGGAAACCCGAACCGTGGCCACCAACTGGGGTGGGGTGGTGCTCGCTTTGGTTGAAGCTGGTTGAGACGGCGGTGGAATCGGGGGAACGTCAGCGATGGCGTTTGCTGCGTGGACGGTCACCAGACCAGCCAGCGCAGTCGCGAAGAGTTGGGGCGTACGCATGGCGCTATCTTCGCATGGAACCTGGGCGTCGGCACCGCTGTCAGACCCAAGTGGTAATTGGGCACGTATCGCCGGACCAAGTGGGCGTGTATCATCAGGTTTTTCGTTGAGTTCGGTTTCTTACAAGAAGGAGCAGCTAGCGCCATGAGGTTTACGTTCCGAACGATGGAGAGTCCTGCACAGGTTCTCTCTGAAAAAGCAGATACCGCTGTGCTTCCGCTGTCGGAGGGCAGCCTGGATGGCGACCCGCTGCTTTCGGTGATCGACGCTCAGCTCGGCGGTAGTGTCCGTCAAGCGCTCAACGATGAGCAGTTTGCCGGGAAGTCGACGCAGAGCGTGGTGTTGCACACCCAAGGCCGCATTGCGGCGACGCGGCTCATGCTGCTCGGTACTGGAAAACCATCGGGAGTGCTGCTGGCGGACGTACGGACGTACGCGGCCAGGGCGGTCCGTGGCGCGTTCGCCAAAGCCAAGGTGGTGCTGATCTGCATCACGTCTGTCTCTGCGGAGCAGGCGGCGGAAGTGGGTCAAGCGGTTGCTGAGGGTGCACTGCTATCCACCTACCAATTTGACAAGTATTTGTCGGGGGAGCGGAAGCGGCGCTCCTCGGTGGAAGAGGTTGTGGTGCTTCTCCCGAGTGGCGTGTCGACGGACGCTGCATCGGCGGGAGCGGCCCGTGGTCAGATCGTTGCGGAGGCCGTGTGTCTGACCCGTGATCTTGTCAACGAGCAGCCGACGGAGATGTGTCCTCGTCGACTGGCCGAGGTGGCGACGAGCATGGCGCAGCGGCTGGGGCTTGAGTGCACCGTGCTCGGCGTCAAGGAATGCGAAGCCCTGGGAATGGGCATTTTCCTCGGGGTCGGACGAGGGTCTGATGAGGAATCCCGCTTTATCCACCTTACCTACAAGCCAGCCGCGCCGCCCCGGAAGAGGATCGCACTGGTCGGCAAGTCGGTCACATTCGACTCGGGCGGACTGTCGATCAAGACCACCGAGGGCATGCTGTGGATGAAGATGGACATGGGCGGTGGGGCTGCCGTGCTCGGCGCGATCCAAGCGATTGCTCAACTTGGCTGTCCTGATGAAGTCCATGTCCTACTCGCCGCTGCCGAGAACATGCCGTCGGGAAGATCCTACAAACTCGGAGACGTGCTGCGCGGGATGAGCGGCAAGACCGTCGAGATCAACAACACCGATGCCGAGGGCCGACTGACGCTGGCGGACGCACTAACCTATGCGATCGAAAAGGTTGGAGTGGATGAGATCATCGATCTCGCGACGCTGACCGGGAGTTCGATGGTGGCCCTGGGCAACTACACCGGTGCGTTGTTTTCAAACAACGACGCGCTTGCCGATCGGCTGCTGACGGCTTCGCAGGTCGGTGGCGATGATCTGTGGCGGATGCCGCTGCGTGACAAGCTGTTTGAGTCGCTCAAGAGTGACATTGCCGATATGAAGAACTCTGGCGATCGCTACGGCGGCTCGATCAGCGCAGCTCTGTTCTTGCGCGAGTTCGTGGCCGACAAGACCTGGGCGCATATCGACATGGCCGGTCCGGTGCGTGCAGAAAAGGATTCCGGGCACATCTGCAAAGGCGCTAGCGGCTTTGGTACCGCAACCCTCGTCGAGTTACTCGCCCCCCGCAAGTAACCAACGCAAAACCCCAGAGCCACTGCTGGGAATTGAACCCAGGACCTACGGTTTACGAAACCGTTGCTCTACCCCTGAGCTACAGTGGCAAAAACAAGGCGCAGTCTACTTAGGTTCCCATTTCGCGGCAAGACGGAATTTGGCTACGCGGGTCTTTTTCGTGAGGGCCTGTTTTCCTGTGGGCGCAGGTGATGGCTGAGTCGACTGCCGGGTTTGTTCCGGGACCGGTCCTTGGTTCCCTTTTT
>CALLYL010000558.1 GCA_937859535.1 uncultured Myxococcales bacterium | reverse complement strand
GACATAACTACGACGCAGACCGAGCAGAATCGATCCGCTTGGCTCTTGCGACTGCGGATTCTTCGGTGGCAGCGGACCCTCGACCTCGACCCCAATGTGAACCGGGTTTACATCGAGCGCTGCGTGCCAGCGGTCCTTCTTGCCAGCGCGAAGCTCCACATCGATCGTGCCGGCGGTTGCGCGACCGTAGCGAACCCCAAAGTTGTGGGGCAGATACGTCACACTAGAAATGAAGTCAGCGGGCACCACCGAGGTAAACCCGCCGTAATGATAGAGCTGCGGCACCTCGGCGACGCCCAGATACACGCGAGAGTCTGACGGCCGTGCTCCCTCGATGATAAACAGCCCGGTGTTCAAAGGGGGCCGCGCCGCACCGGGCAGATTCTCAATGGCTCGCAGCGGATCGCCGAGCGTCCCCGGCATCTTGCGCAGCTCCTCGGTGTGAAGCGTCTGCTTGCTGATTTCTTCGCGCAGCGCCGGATCTTCGGCGGTCACCACCGACTCAAAGCGCCCTTGGGCACCGGATCGTAGCGGCAGCAATCCAAGCAGCACAATCGCCAGTTCAGCGATGATAAATAGCCGCTGCACCACTGTCACAATGGGCAGATATCGCCACATTTTGTGGCCATCGTATCACTGAGTCCGACTAGACGGCGCTACTCCCCTTTACCGGAGGCACCGGCCGAGGACCAGATGGCGGCGTCGGATATCCAACGAGCCACATGGGGAACTGCTCATGGCGTGTCATACCTACATCTAACGCACCACGGACGACGAAGTTTTATGATGCTTCCGCTTGCTTTTTGTTTGGCATGTTACATGCATATATCAAATAGTATTGCGCGCCGCTACGTCAGGGCTCATAAGAATGTGTCCGCACCGTTGTCCGCTGCGGAGGATCGCTCCGGATCCAGTTGGCCGATGGAGATGAGGGAACATCACACATCATACGACCACCGGGCAGACGACCCTAGCGGCCGGAGCAGTGGTCTTTACCAAGATTGGGCAGCGGAAAGTGACAAAATATTTTTTGTGCTTTGCATTGCAAATCACGCAAGTATTCTAAAGATCGGTTAAAAACAAACTTGCTCCCCAGCCCATACAACGCGCTGGGAGCCTGTCAGGGGGACTCGGTCGTTTCGCGCCACGCTCGCGATCTCCGTCTTGCCTGCTTACAGAACACAGGGAGGATTCCATGAGCCGTCCACTTCTCACGCGTACCTTGGCCGGGGCCTTGCTTAGCCTGACGGCCGTCGCGTGCACCGCGCCACAGGTAGGAAGCCCGTGTCCGATTCCGACCAATGCTGACGCCAAGACCCGCACCGAAGCCGTCCAGAAGTGCTTCGGCCTGATCGCAGGAAATTCGAACGATTTCCGACTGAAAAAGGATGTGGACATCCTGTTTGTGATCGACAACTCACCATCGATGTCGCCCAAGCAAAAGGCGCTCGCAGAGAACATTCCTAAGTTCATCGAGAAGATCGATAGTTTTGGCGTGAACTATCACGTCGGCATCGTCACCACCGATGTCGGAACCACCGTTTCCGACGGTGCCACCTGGGGCGCGGGCTCGGAGCCGTCGTGCGACAGCTTCACCGGTGATGATGGACGACTGCAAGACATGACCTGCGACAAGCGCAACACCGTCTCCCCCGAGGCGGCCAACGCTTGTGCCACGCTCTGCCCGGACAATCGCTTTAAGCCGACCGATGGCAGCAAGTACATCTCCAAGGTCGACGGCAAGACCAACGTTCCGGCGGATCTCAAGCTCGATCCGATGACCGGCAAGATGGTCGACTACGGCCCCACCAACGCCTTCAAGTGCATGGCACTGGTCGGCGATGCTGGCTGCGGCGTCGAGGGCCAACTTGAGGCGGTCAAGCGTGCGATCACCAACTCCGCCAACACCGGCTTCATCCGCGACAACTCGGTGCTCGCGGTCATCTTCATCACCGACGAAGACGACTGCTCGGTGAAGGCATCGCGACGGTCGGAGCTAAACCCCGGCTATCGCAACTGCAACGCCGCGCAGCCCGACTCGTACGACTGCTACAAGGTCGACTATCGCTGCATGGCCCGCTCGCTCACCTGCAACGAGCCCATGACGACGGCGGGCGGCAAGACTGGCTGCAAAGAACGAGCGGACAGCTTCCTTGAGCCGGTCAAGACCTACTACGACGAGCTGCTCAAAGTTCGCAAGGCGGACAAGCTGATCGTCAGCGGCATCTGGACCTTGCCGAACATCGACGTCGCCAAAGGCGGCACGGTCGGCATCGTCGGTGGCCCACTCACCTCGGATCTACGCCGCGATCCAGCCTGCGTGAACTCGACCAACAGCGCCGTCGTTGGTCAGCCGCAGTTCCGCATGTCGCAGCTTGCCAACATGTTTGGCACCGATACCGAAGGGCTTCCCAATGCGCCGCAGATGAACGTCTGCGACACCGCCAAGTATCCAGCGGCACTCGATGCCATCGCCAAAGCGGTCGAAAAGAAATTGGTGCCTTGCCTGCCGATCACGCTAAAGACCGTCAATGGTCAGCCGATCTGTTTGGTCGGCGATGTCGATTCCACTACGCCCGACGCCAACCCCGAAAAATACTTCCCGCTGTGTACTTCCGGCTGCTGCGATGCCTGGGCCAGCACCTCGACGCCATCACTTAGCGACAAGGGCATCCAGGCTGCTTGCGCAGGGGAAACGACCGAGGCCTGCTACTGTGCGATCAAGAGCAAGGACGCGAGCGTCTGCAAGGCTGGCACTCCCGAAGGCGGCGTCAACGGCGGTGTCGTGACTGGTGTGTGGCGGAAGAACAACGCCAACCCACCGGCTGGCAAGGTCGTCAACTTCCGCTGCGTCGGCTTCTAAGCACCCTGCCCCACCATGGGCCCCCATCGAGGGTGCCCACCCCACGCCCACCTGGCAGCCCCAGTTTCCGTCGAAAACCAATCCAAATTCATAAATTCGGTTTGAAACCGTAAGGTTTCGCGCCGACTCGCGCCTAAGCATTCAAGTAGGTCGATGGCGGTTACTGTGGCTTGCTCTCTCTCATCTTCTGAGATACGGTCCGCCGAAAGCTAACGACCCTACACGGTCCTACGCTGTCGAAATTCGTACGGAGGCTTAGATGCGACGTTCCCAACTCACTCTCTCGATTGCTGGGCTCGGTTCGGCCCTGCTGATCTCCGCCTGCTCCTCTCCGCAGGTTGGATCGACCTGCCCGGTGCCGACGACGGGCGACTCCAAAGCCAAGATGAAGGAGTTCAACAAGTGCTTTAGCCAACTCGGCGAGAGCGTCGTTGATGCGCGGCTCCGCAAAGACGTCGACATTCTGTTCCTCATCGACAACTCTCCGTCGATGTCGCCGAAGCAGAAGGCGCTGGCGTCGAACATCCCCAAATTCATCCAGAAGATTGACGCCACCGGCGCAAACTACCACGTCGGTATCTCGACGAGCGATATCGGTAGCAACGTCCAGCCGGGCGTGCCCTGGGGCGGTAACATCGGCAAGTGCGACAGCTACGAGGGCGACGACGGCGTGCTGCAAGCGGTTCCCTGCACCACCCGCAACACCGTCACCCCCGATGCTCGCAACGCTTGCGCGCAGCTCTGTCCGGACGACAAGTTCGTACCGACCGATGGCCGTCGCTTCATCTCGAAGGTCGACGCGGTGACGAACGTGCCGGTTTCGATGGAGAAAGATCCGGTCACCGGCAAGATGATCGATACCGGCCCGATCAAGGCCTTCAAGTGCATGGCGCTCGTTGGTGACGACGGCTGCGGCATCGAAGGCCAAATGGAGGGCGCGAAGCGGGCGCTCGATGGACACCGCAGCGAAAACTCCGGCTTCCTGCGCGCCAACTCGGTGCTCGCGGTCATCTTCATCACCGATGAAGACGACTGCTCCGTACAGATGGCGAAGCGGGATCAGAACAACCCGAGTTACCGTGACTGTGACCCGACCCAGCCGGACTCCCCCGAGTGCTACAACGTCGACTTCCGCTGCTTGGCTCGCTCGATCCAGTGTAACGAGTCGACGCTAACCACCGGCATCAAGAACGGCTGCAAAGAGCGACCGAACAACTATCTCGAACCGGTCGAGAAGTACTATCGCTTCTTTAGCAACCTGCGCTCGCCGAGCAAGCTGCTCGTCAGCGGCATCTGGACGCTGCCCCCGATCGACGGTGGTGGCAAGGTCGAGATCGCACGCGCCGGTGGTACCACCACCCCGAACCTAAACCGAGCGGGCGGAGCAGGTGCCTCGTGCGTCTACGTCGGCGACCAGAGCGTCTACGGCCAGGCTCAAATGCGGCTGTCGAAGTTCGCCAAGCAGTTCGGAACCGACGCCAAGGGCCAAGCCAACGCGCTCGAAGTCTCGATCTGCGACATCGACAACTACCCGACGGCGCTGGATCGGATTGCGAAGGCAATTGAGCAGCGGCTCCAGGCGCAGTGCTTGCCAGTCACGCCGAAGAACGATGCCAGCGGTAACCCGATCTGCATCGTGGGCGACGTCGACGAAGCCTCCCCCGCTAGCTCTCCAGACCCCGAGACGGCCTTCCCGGTCTGCTCGAAGACCTGCTGCAATGCGTGGGCCGCGACGAGCACGCCGACTCCGGGTGATGACTCGATCAAGAATGCTTGCGGCGGCGAAGCCCGAGACTGCTACTGCGCCATCAAGAGCAAAGACCCGAACATTTGCAGCGACACCGTCGTTGCTGGAGTGTGGCGCAAGGGTGGCAGCCAGCCACCTCCGGGCAAGGTCGTCAACTTCCGCTGCGCTGGTGGCGGTTGATCGAACGTAGAGCCTAGACCTGCTGCTCTCCCCCCCGTCTTTCTTGGTCCTTTCGCTCCAGAGTCGTTGATGGAGCGAATGACCTCCCCCAAAAATATGATTGATCCGTAGCGATTCCCCCGCCTCCACCTGATTGGTGAACCACGTGGGCGATCCGATCGCGATCGTTCCATGTGGAGATTGTTTGGCCTACGGATTGGGCGTCGATGGCAGGTCCGACACGGGCAGAGTGAAAAAGAACGTGCTGCCTAGACCTTCGCTGCTGTCGACGCCGATTTCTCCGCCGTGCGCTTCGACGATTTCTTTGGCGATCGACAATCCCAGACCTGCGGCACCGGCTGAGCTGCCAGGAATGCGGAAGAATTTTTGGAAGATCTGGTGCTGATACTCCAAGGGAATGCCAGGTCCGGTGTCTTGAACCTCGAAGCGTACAGTAGTTCTCGCCAGCGTCTCGCGCACCCTCACCGTTACCGTGCCACCGAAAGGAGTGTAGCGAATTGCATTCCCAATCAGGTTTGCAAACACCAGTCCGAGTCTCTCTGGATCAACGGAGATCTCATCGGGGACGTGCGGAGAAACCTCGGTACGCAGCGTAACCTTGTGTTGCTGCGCGAGCATGTGCTGGTCTGCGACCGCTCCTTCCACTAGATCGGCAAGCGGCAGCGATACCTTACGCATCTCGATCTTGCCTGCTTGCAGGCGCGCCAGATCCAGCAAGTCATCGATGAACGACTGAAGACGCTCACAGTCTTCACGCGCTGCATGGAGCAGTTCTGCCTGCTTGTCATTGATGCTTCCCACGACACCTTCCAGACAAAGGTGGATCGCCATCCGCAGAGAGGTAAGCGGCGTCCTAAACTCGTGAGCCACCGTCGCTACCAAGTCGTCCTTTAGCTCATCAAAGCGACGCAGTCGGGTCACATCCTGCAAGATCACAGTCGCGCCCTGCACACCACCATGCACACCGTACAGTGGAGTTGCACGTGGCAGAACATAGCGATGTCCATCGGTCGATTCGATCCGTAGCGCTTCGGTAAAATCACGCGGCGAGTAACTTCCTTTACCGGATAGAACATGAGAACGTACCCGGTCTAAGACCGCCCGTAGAGACGGCTCTAGCCGACTGAGGGGTTCCACGTTGGTATCGGACGGATCAACACCAAGCAGAGACGCTGCTGCCTGGT
Organism: uncultured Myxococcales bacterium; assembly: GCA_937859535.1. Taxonomy (GTDB): domain Bacteria; phylum Myxococcota_A; class Polyangia; order Palsa-1104; family JAEUJZ01; genus JAEUKA01. Next base: position 20,857 of record CALLYL010000558.1, on the reverse strand, counting down.
TGGTGCTGAGGACTCCTCCTGTCGGATCGAAAATGATCACCGGATCGGGAATGCTATCGATCGTTGACTGGGCCGCGTGTTGGGTTGCAAGAAGCTCTCCCAAGGAACTATTCCGATAGCGCTGTAAGTGTCCGGCCATGACGTTAAAGTCCGCTGCCAGTCGCGCCAGCTCATCGGTACCCTCTACGTGCGCACGCGAGTCAAGATCTCCTTCGCCGATGCGATGGGCCGCCAAAGAGAGTCGCTCCAAAGGACGAAGCAATCGCTCTGTCAAAAGCAGTGATGCCAAAATCCCAAGCACGATGGCAGCGACGGCAGCATAGGCGGTCACCTCACTCAGTTTCTGTCCAGACCGCTGGGCTCGCTCACTCTTGCGCACCATCGCATCCTGGTTCATTCCCAATATCTCATCGGCGGCCCCCTTGACCGCCAAAAACGCCGGTTCAACAGCGGAAAAGTACGCATTCCGCAAGGCATCGCTGTCCTTCAGTTCGGCGAGTTCGTCGAAGCGATGTTGATACTCAGTCCACAGTCTACGTAGCTTGCGGGCCGCATCGGCTTCTCCAGCCTCCGTGATGTTCTCTTCTTCAACCCGCAGTTCAGACTCGAAGCGTTCGCGATTCTGCGCTGCTTGTCCCATTCCCTTGCTTCGCTGTCCCGCGATCAGGAACAGGGCACCACTATCCATCCGTTCAATGGCTTCCTTCATGCGCTGGGTAGCCAGGACGCTGCGATAGTTTTCATGAATGATGTTCTGGGCACTGTTTCCGATCGATGTGACCGTGACAAATGCAATCACACTGAGAATGACAAGCGCAATCAAGTGCGGAGTCTGGCTGATGAGGAGCTTCCCACGTAGTGACAACGTCATTCGGAGTCCTCCGTTACCTGGTACCCACTCTGATCGGTTCGCTCCTTGCTGCTCGATTCCCGGAACGACACGATGTGAAGATCAAGTCCGGTTGCCCCTCGGATCATTCGTGAAGTGAAGGAGCGCAGCAGTATTTGCCGAAGTAGCGAGTCCTGGGTTCGCCCAATCACCACATCACTGACACCATGTGAGCGTGCAAACTCGAGCAGGGTCACCACCGCATCCTCTCCTTGCAAACGAACCACTTCTGCACCGAGTTCCTTGGCCAGTTCGATGTTGGTGAGAAGATGCCGTTGCGCGGTCGAATCGATCACCTCTGGTGCTTCCTTCGGAGTCTGTACATACACGACATACCACGCTGTGCTCAGCCGCCCAGCGAGCCGCGAACCGCTCCGCAGTAGCGTGCGCGCATGAGGTGGATTGCTCGACAGACAGACCATCAGCTTGCCCCCCCAACTACTTTTGGCTGGGTGGGCGGCGTTCATCGTTAGGCCCGAGCGATCGAGGCTGTCGGCCACCTCACGCAGCGCCAGCTCGCGCAGGTTGGCCAAGTTGCGTTCTTGAAAGAAGTGACTTAGCGCCCACGGAATCTTGTCCTCTGCGTAGATCTTGCCGGCCCGCAGGCGATCAAGCAGATCGAGCACATCAAGATCCAGTGTGACGATCTGATCTGCTTGCCTCAGCAGCGTATCTGGCACCGTCTCGCGTACCTGCACGCCAGTTGCGCGGAAGACCACGTCGTTCAGGCTCTCGATGTGCTGGACGTTGAACGCACAGATCACGTTGATTCCGACATCGAGTACAGCGATCACGTCTTGCCAGCGCTTATTATTCTTACTCCCTGGCACGTTGGTATGAGCGACTTCATCAATGAGCACGACCTGCGGTTTGCGAGCAATCACCGCATCGATATCCATTTCGGGAAACGTAACGCCCCGGTAGGAAAAGACGCGGGGTGGGACTACTTCCAGTCCCTTGACAAGGGCCGCAGTCTCTGTTCGTCCGTGGGTCTCGACAAAGCCCAACACCACATCCACGCCACGCTGATGCAGCGAATGGGCTTCCTCTAACATACGAAAGGTCTTCCCGACTCCCGCTGCATAGCCCAGATAGACCTTCAGCCGTCCGCGTTTGGAGTGCTCCACCAGCTCCAAAAAGTCGGTGGCATGACGCTTCTTAGGATTCCGTAAGCGAGGGCGAGACATGACCGTTAGTTCGTGACTCCGGTTGGTTGTCCAAACTGACGATCCATCGCCAGATTGAGTAGGAGTACGTTCACCCGTGGCTCACCGATGACTCCTAGCTCGCGTCCTTCCACATGATCAAGGATCACAGTACGTACTCGCTCGGTTGCAACTCCACGCGCTGTAGCTACCCGCGATACTTGCCACAGCGCAGCGCTGACAGACAAGTGTGGATCGAGTCCGCTTGCTGAGGCTGTCACCAGATCAACGGGGATGGCAGAACTCGCCTGTGGGTTGTCTTTGCGTACGCGCTTAAGCTCCGCCTCTACCCTGGCGCGGAGCTTGTGAGAACTCGGTCCTAGGTTCGATCCAGAAGATGCCGCCGCATCGTAGCCCAGATCCCCTGCTGCCGATGGGCGCGGTTGAAAGTAGTTGGGAGAACGAAACCTCTGACCAATCAAACCAGAACCCACCACTCGGCCTTTTCCATCTGTGACCAGGCTCCCGTGGGCTCGCGAAGGAAAGAAAAGCTGCGCGAGCAACGTCATTCCCAGTGGATACAGAAGCCCTGTTACAAGCAGGGTAAGCAGAGTCGTTCGTACAGCGATTCGGAGTGTGTCGAGCATGGTACGTTGCTACACAAGACGCATGGCTTCGAGGATGAGATCGATGAGCTTGATACCAACAAACGGCACCACAATTCCACCCAAACCGTAGAGTAGGAGTGAGCGGCGGAGCAGTGCATCGGCCCCTAGCGGACGGTAGCGGACTCCGCGCAGGGCCAGCGGAATCAGCAGCATGATGATGAGCGCGTTGAATATCACTGCGGACAGGATGGCGCTCTGCGGTGAAGCAAGCCGCATGATGTTAAGCGGCGCAATCTGCGGAAACACCACCATGAACAGAGCCGGAAGGATCGCAAAGTACTTGGCGACATCATTTGCGATCGAAAAAGTCGTTAGACAGCCACGGGTCATCAGGAGCTGCTTCCCAACCTCTACCACTTCGAGCAGCTTGGTTGGATTCGAGTCCAGATCGACCATGTTTCCGGCCTCTTTGGCAGCCTGCGTCCCGGTGTTCATCGCCACTCCGACATCCGCCTGCGCGAGCGCGGGAGCATCATTTGTACCATCACCAGTCATCGCCACCAGCTTGCCCTTTGCCTGCTCGTCTTTGATGAGCTGCATCTTCATTTCGGGGGTGGCTTCGGCTAAAAAGTCGTCGACTCCTGCTTCCTCCGCAATCGCTGCCGCAGTGCGTGGGTTGTCACCCGTGATCATGACGGTGCGGATTCCCATGGCGCGAAAGCGGGCGAAGCGCTCTTTGATTCCTCCCTTGACTACATCCTTGAGGTGAATCACCCCAAGCACTCTCTGACCATCGCTGACACCCAGAGGAGTACCGCCACTGTCACCCACTTTTTGAGCAACTCGGATCAGTTCTGGCGGCACGGTCCCACCCAGCTCTTCGACATGCCTTCGGATCGCATCGACTGCGCCCTTGCGGATCACCCTCCCACCAATATCACAGCCGCTCATGCGGGTCTGCGCGGAAAACGGAACGAAGTGATGCCCTTCGGAGTCTCGACCCCGGAGCTGATACTGCTCCTTGGCCAGCACGACAATCGACCGACCTTCCGGAGTCTCATCGGCCAGGCTGGCGAGCTGTGCAGCATCAGCGATATCTTCGATTCGGACCTCCTTCATGGGAATGAACTCAGTGGCCATCCGGTTGCCGATGGTGATGGTTCCCGTCTTGTCGAGTAGGAGGGTATCGACATCGCCCGCAGCTTCGACCGCACGACCGCTCATCGCGAGGACGTTTTTTCTCAGCATGCGATCCATTCCGGCAATCCCAATCGCGGACAGCAGCCCACCAATGGTGGTAGGAATCAGACAGACCAGCAGTGCAACAATGACGGTGGCCGATAGCCGCAGTCCAGAGAACTGGGCCAGAGGAACCAGCGTCACGCACGCAAACAGAAACACCAAGGTCAGCCCGCACAGCAAGATGTGAAGCGCAATCTCGTTGGGCGTCTTTTGACGTGAAGCTCCTTCCACGAGCGCGATCATCCGATCCAAAAAGGAGTGACCAGGATCAGCAGTAATTCGCACGATGATTCGATCAGACAGAACCTTGGTTCCTCCAGTTACTGCGGAGCGATCACCACCACTTTCACGGATGACAGGTGCCGACTCTCCAGTGATCGCAGATTCATCGACTGCGGCGATTCCATCGGTAATCTCACCGTCGCCAGGAATCAGCTCACCGGCCTCGACCACCACTACGTCTCCTTTGCGCAAGGACGAAGCAGGAACGCTCTCCGCTGTGCCATTGTAGAGCCGTAGCGCAGTGGTCTCCTTCCGCATCCTGCGCAGGGTGGCCGCTTGCGCCTTCCCCCGCCCTTCCGCAACCGCTTCGGCGAAGTTTGCAAACAGCACTGTGAACCAAAGCCACAGACAGACCGTCCCAGTAAACCACAGCGGTGCAGTGGCCGACTGGGGAGAGACAAGATCTCGCACCCACAATCCAAGCGTCAGGACACTACCCAGTTCCACTACGAACATGACTGGATTCTTCATCACTCGCCAGGGCGCGAGCTTGACCAGGCTCGAAAGGAGTGCTGGACCAAGCACCGAAGCATCCAATAGAGAACGCTCTTGCAACGTATGGTGAGCCATCAGAACAGCCTCCCGTGCTTGACCACGAAGTGTTCCACAATCGGGCCGAGCGACAGCGCAGGAAAGAACGTCAGTGCCCCCAAGATCAGGATCACGCCGATGAGGAGTCCACAGAACAGCAGAGTGCCGGTTGGGAATGTCCCCGGCCCCGGATGCACCACCTTTTTGTTTAGCATCGATCCGGCAATTGCTAGCACCGGAACCATCATTAGAAATCGTCCGGCCAGCATCGCAACACCAAGCGTTACGTTCCAAAACGGAGTGTTGGCGCTAAGTCCCGCAAATGCCGAGCCGTTGTTTCCAGCGGCACTTGTGAAGGCATACAGAATCTCACTGAGTCCATGCGGCCCAGCGTTTCCTAACGAGGACAGACCCGCTGGCACCACCGCAGCCCAGGCCGAAAGCCCGAGGATCAGCAGCGGAAAGATAAGGACATAGAGCATGGACAGAGTCATCTCTTTGGCCTCGATCTTTTTGCCCAGATACTCAGGAGTCCGTCCCACCATAAGGCCCGCGATGAATACCGCAAGGAGTGCGAAGATCAGCATCCCATACAGACCCGCACCGACGCCACCGAAGATCACCTCACCAAGCTGGATGTTGACCATGGGAACCAGGCCCCCCAGGGGTGTGAAGCTGTCGTGCATGGCATTTACGGCACCGCAGGATGCGTCGGTAGTAACCGTCGCAAACAGGGAGGAGCCCACTACGCCGAACCGAACCTCTTTGCCTTCCAGATTTCCGGCGCTCTCATCAATTCCTAACCCGGATAGCGCTGGATTCCCATGCGACTCTGCGGCCCACAGCACCGATATTCCGGCCAGAAACAGAAATGCCATCGCACCGAACAAGACCCAGCCCTGCTTCTGTGCTGCGGCCATCCGCCCATAGGTATAGGTGAGCGCGGCAGGAATCGCGAAGATCAGCACCATCGAAATCAAGTTGGTAAGTGCGGTAGGATTCTCAAACGGATGCGCGCTGTTGGCGTTGAAGAATCCCCCCCCATTGGTACCAAGCAGCTTGATCACCTCCTGCGATGCCACCGGACCCATCGCTAGGATCTGCTTGGTCCCTTCCAGTGTAATGATCTGGCGGTAGGAAGATAGATTCTGAATCACACCCTGGGATACCAGCAGCAGCGTTCCGATCATGGAGATCGGCAGCAGCACATACAGAATCGAGCGAAGGACATCGACCCAGAAGTTCCCAAGCGTCCTTGGTCCGATGAAACCGGGTCGCCGCGTGAGCCCACGAGCGAGCGCCAGCGCCACCCCGATTCCAGCCGCCGCAGAGGTGAAGTTGTGCCACGTTAGGCCCGCCATCTGGGTGAGATAGCTCATCGTGGTCTCACCGGAATAGGACTGCCAGTTGGTGTTGGTCGTAAAGCTCACCGCCGTATTCCAAGCGAGATCAGGCGCGACCGGACCTAGGTGCTGCGGGTTGAGTGGTAGTAGATGTTGGAGCCGCTGGAGCGCATACGTGATCAGTACTCCGAACCCGCTAAACACAAGCAGTGCCAGTGTGTACTGTTGCCAAGTGTGCTCTCGCTGTGGATCGACACCGCACAAGCGGAAGACCGCTCGCTCGATAGGTCCAAACAGCCGTGGTAGAGGTTTCCGCTCGCTTTCAAATACGCGGAACAGATAGATCCCGAGCGGCCTGGTCAGCCCCAGGATGACAAGACAGAAGAGCAAGATCTGAGTGAGATCGTATAGTAGCGAAGACATGGGCTTCCTCTAGAAGCGTGTGGGTCGCAAAAGTGCGTAGACCAGATAGAACGAGAGCAGCACGGATAGGACCGCACCTACGATGTACTCGGAACTCATGGGGGCTCCTGCAAGACTCTCTTAGATTTGAGAAGCGGCACTGGCGTAGGCCCACGCGGCAGCGAAAAAGCCAACGGTTGCAAGCAGAAAGACAACATCCATCATCACTACTTCCTCCCAACCGCGCAGAACCGTTTGCAATGGGTATGCCGTCCAATCTGAACTCAAGTACCGAGAGAGGACGGGATCCTGTGGATTGCAAATTGCAAGAACCACCGACCCCATTGCTTGCAGTTTGCGGCACCCACGGCAAGTTATCAGACGAGAGTACCTGTGGCATGCAGCTTGCCCAGAGCAACAGTCAGGTTGCAAAAAACTCCATGGAGACTCCGATGTTCCAGCGTTCCCTTGTTCTGTCTTTCGTTTTGCACGCATTCCTCATCACGGCAGCCCATGCTCAGACTCCTTCTCCGACCCCTACAGAGACGCATGAGCCACCGCCAGCGATCACGAGTGCGCCCGCATCACTGGAAGAGAGACTGAAGCAGCTTGAAGAGCAGATGCAACAGCTTCGCAATCAGAGACAACAGCCTGTGGTCGCCGTCCCTGATGCGCCAACTCCCGTTTCTGCGGAGCCGTTTGCTTGGGGGGACTTTACGTGGCTCAACGGCGGCAGTCGACAGACTTCACGACTCCTAGACAGCAAGTTCTTCACTCCGCAGATTGATATCGATACAAACTATACGTTTTCGCTCAACCAGCCTCTTGACAACACGATCGTCGGGTCGACCGCCACGGCGCGGCACAATGAGATCTCGCTGGCATTTCTGGGCGCTGGAGGAGACGCCCATATTGGGAATGTCAGAGGACGAATATTCTTTCAGTACGGAACGCGTTCGACCGTTGTTCCTCGCAACGATCTCACCGTACTTCGCGGACAGTCCGATCTGTACAACTCCTACCGCTACCTAAGCGAAGCCTATGCCGGCTACCACTTCGACAAGCTGCACGGGATCAATCTCGACGTCGGGCTGTTCTTTGCCTACGTGGGACTGTTCTCCTATACGCAGTTTGAAAACTGGGGCTACCAAGCATCCTTTACTTCGGACAATACACCGTGGTTTTTTAACGGCGCACGCTTACAGATATTTCCCACGGATCGACTGAAAGTGGAGCTGTGGCTGATCAACGGTTGGCAGAGCTACGGCAAGTTCAACCAGCTTCCAGGAGTCGGCTATCAGATCCACTACTCCCCACAAGAGTGGGTCAAGATGGTCTTCAATGGCTACGTGGGGACCGATACCCAAGGCAATGCCAAGCGAGTCCGATTTCACAGCGACAATAGCCTGCTTATGCGCTACTTCAATCGTCCTTCATCCAAAGGATTCAGCCGTGCCGCGTTCTCTGTGACCTTCGATCTCGGCTTTGAGGAGGGCGGAGGAGTCACCGCGTTTCGTGGTAGTCACGACGCTGGCAACTGCACAGAGACCGCGCCCTGTGAGCAAGACTTCATCAGCACGATGGCCTACCACATGATGTGGTTTTGGCAGAACAGAATCGGCTGGATGGTGGGAGGTGGATTCATTCGCAACCCCGGTCGCTATCTGGTCCTGGTTCCTACAGGGGTCGCAGCGTCTGCGTTTGATACCCGATCGGGAACCGAGTTCATCGGATGGGATCTTTCCACCAATTTCTCGTGGTTCCCAAGTGAAAATCTCACCTTCCGGTTGGAAGTCTCTCATCACAACGCCAGCGTTCCCTACTATTCGGGCCCAGGTGGGGTGACGGGACCGGATGGTTACAAGTGCGGTGGACTGTATGATCCAGATGGCACCATTCGCACCTGCGCGCCCAGTAACTGGACTCCCGATCTCGTGAATGCAGAGACCAAGCTGATTTTTGCGGCACTGTTCCGACTGTAACGTAGTACAAAGACGACCACGCCATGACCGAGCTGAGTCCGCAAAAGAAGAGCCTGCGTGTCCTCATCATTGACGATGAAAAGAACATTCTGACTACGCTGTCGATGTGTCTGACAGGAATGGGCTGCACCGTGGCTGCCGTACCAACCGAGCAGGCGGCACTGCAAGCGACCAAACGACAGACCTTTGACCTGGTGTTCCTGGATCTACGTTTAAGAGAGGGAAGTGGGCTCGATCTACTACCGCTGCTGCTGAAAGAGAGTCCTGATCTGATGGTGGTGATGATCACCGCTCATGGCAACTTTGATACGGCGGTACAGGCCATCAAGCGAGGTGCCACAGACTTCCTTCCCAAGCCGTTTACCCCGGCACAGATTCGCCATGTGATTGAGCAAGCCAACGAACGTCGGACGATGCGACGTCGTGTTGCAGAGCTCGAAGAAGCGCTGGCGGAGTCCGTTCCGGAGACAGACTTCTGCACAGCGTCCCCCCAGATGCGTGCTGTTCTGGATATCAGCCTCCGCGTGGCTGGTTCCGATGTCTCCGTACTGCTGCGGGGCGAAAGCGGGACCGGCAAAGGAGTCCTGGCCAGATCCCTGCATGAGCAGAGTGCGCGCAGCGGTCATCCGTTTGTGATGGTGAACTGTCCGACCTTGTCAGAAGAACTACTTGCCAGTGAGCTGTTTGGTCATGCACGCGGAGCCTTCACGGGAGCGGTACGGGACCAGCCAGGACGGGTTGAGGTTGCTGAGGGAGGCACGCTATTCCTAGATGAAGTGAGTGAGATTGCACCCGCGCTCCAGGCCAAGCTCTTGCGATTTTTGCAGGATAAGGAGTTTGAGCGCGTGGGAGAAAATCAAACACGGCGCGCAGATGTCCGGGTGGTGGCGGCGACCAATCGCGATCTCGAACAAGCGGTTCAGAGCGGACGATTCCGTGAAGATCTGCTGTTTCGACTAAACGTCGTCGAAGTCAAGATTCCGGCGCTCCGGGAACGGGCAGAGGATATCTTGCCGCTTGCTCGACATTTCCTTCAGTTCTTCGCTCGCAGCGCCAAGAGACCACAGATGGAGCTGTCCAAAGAAGCGGAGGCGGTGCTGCTTCAGTATCCGTGGCCTGGCAACATCCGCGAGCTGCGCAATGCAATGGAGCGGGCCACCATCTTGTGGCCAGCCCAGGTGCTCGCTCCCGCCGCGCTGCCGGATCGGATCATCGCCCATGTCGAGGCCGGTCCGGTTCTCGGTGGCAAGTATTCACTCGAAGCAGTAGAGCGAGAGCACATCTTGCGTGTCCTGGCGAGCACCCAAACCCAAGAGGAAGCCGCCTCTATCCTAGGCATTGATACCTCGACTCTGTGGCGGAAGCGTCGAAAATATGAATCATTGTAAATGACTCTTTTATATGCCAACAGAACTTGCGAGCTGGACCTCACCTAGAATTTGCCGTCGGCTTGACTGAGCAATGGGGCAACTGGTCAGTGCGCGCAGGGGTCTGTCGCGGACCACTCGCCGCTAGCCAGTGCTTGCAGAGGCTTGCGGAGCGCCTCAAGTTCCAGACCTCTCCCATCAAATCCGGGGGTCGCGATGAGCTGCTCCAGCTCTCCCAAATAGCGCCGCCCTGCATCGGCATCCCCCGATCCGAACGACGCATAGGCCAGATCGATGAGCAGCGCCGCACGCATTCGTGGTCCCGGACGACGAGCCAGCCATGGCTCGACGCGTGTACGGAACGCCGCTAGCCGCGTTGAGAAGTCGCCGACAGTCCCCAGTGGCAACTCTGGCAGCAGGCGGTTTCCTAGGCCAGAGATCACAATCCACGACCGCCGTGGATCGACCAGAGGGAAAGGCGGATTCGCGTGATACAGGTCCAACCGATACGGGCCTGGGCCGTAGGCGATGAGATCGGTTCGCTTCACTTTGATCTTTCGTCCTGTCGGTATCGAGATCGGATCACAGCCCATGTTGCGAGGCCGCTCACCATCACAACCGCTCCTGCGAAATTCGTCAGCAGTACGTTCGGAGTCCACAATCGCGGCCACAACCGGAATGGGAGTTCCCACGGCAGCTTCGGCCAGCGCATCGACCAGTAGCGGCTGCGTTGCGTTTCCCAAGGCTCGTTCAACCGCCTGCAGACCCTGCTTGGTCATGGTCTGCGCCCGCGTCTTGTAACAGGAATGCAGACGCCTGGACCAATCGGACCACTCTCTGATTTGCGTGATGTCCACCGGTGCGCAGCGCGTCTTTGAATCGTCTCGTTGGCAGCGTATCGCCAACAGCCCGATCGCGTCACCGGGTCGCGGGCCGCCAAGGTCTGTGCCAAGCAGACCTCCCCACATCGGCATCGAGGTCTTGGTGAGATAAAATTCGTACTGATTATCGGGCAACAGGGAATCCGTCGAGCTTGAGGTCGTACTTACGATCGGCAGTGGGGCGACATCGGCCCACACGGGCCGCAGCATACATACAGAGCCAAGTACGGCGACGAACAGGAGAGTACGCATCCTTATCACTTTACCGTAGGAACCAGGACGCGAGTCAACAGGGTCCGGTGCCACCGGGTGCTTCCGTCAGTGCCCGCACCCTCGCAAAGAAAAGGAGCGTCAAGGTATCAACAAACGATGGACAAACCACAACGAGCCCAAGACAGCAGCCATGATGGAGCACGCTTGTACCAGCGATTCCAAGCGATACACTGACTCCTTCCCTGATGAATCGCCGGGACTGTTGGCCGGTTGCTTGAACAGCAAGCGTCCTCCTAGGACTGCACGATGGAGCAGAATCCGAGCGACCACCAGCAGGGCCCCCAGGAACAGCGCCTGCCCCATCTCAATCCCTACGTTGAATCCGAGCAGACTGACAGCCCGACGCGCTGCGGTGACTCCCATCTCAGTCATCGCGGAGGCAAAGCCCAGCCCGTGCAGCAGTCCACAGGCAAACACCACCGCGATACGACGACCTTGGGAAGTCTGAACGCGGCGCAGATTGAGGAGTGCCATCACCACAATGCTGGCGGCAATCAGTGGCTCGACGATCCGAGCAGGGGCCTTCGCCAATCCCAAAACGGCGAGAGATAGGGTGATGCTATGGGCCACAGTGAACGTAGTCAGTACCGCGATCCAATGACGCCAGCCGGTGACACCTATCAGGACCGTCAACAGGAACAGCAGGTGGTCGATACCAAGAAGGATGTGCTCGATTCCCAGCGCCACAAAATCAGCAAACAGCTTGGCGGGGCTTCGAAAAAAGGAGTGTTCTTTCGCAAGCGGGCGGAGCACCGCAACCTCCGCCAGCTCACCGCCACGGGTGGCACGGATCGTGAGCTGTCCCTCTCCAGCAGCGGTGCCAAATAGATCCGTCACCAGCCGCAGCGAGCGCGGAGGCGTAGGGAAGCTGGTCTTGAGGAGTGCCAGGATCTGCTTGGCCCCGGCCTGGCTAGATTCGCTGCGCTCGTCATGCTCTGCCCGAAGGTGAACCAGTTCCTGGACCCCCTCCTTGGCTGGGTGGTCTCCGCTGCTTACCGGGAAACCCAACCAGTTGCGAGTGTCATCCTCGTAGAGTCGGAAGCGCGAGCCAACCTGCTGTTGCAGCTCGGCTTGGTGTCGAGAAACCTCCTGCTCGGACAAGCGACCGTCTCCGTCCTCATCAACGCCGTGGAGAGCAGACACCGGAACGGCGACGACCTCGAAGACAGCATTGTCGATGACATTCAGCGTCCCCTGTTGCGCCGGCATCATGTGAGCAGACGCCGACCCCGCACACAACAGAAGGCTTAGCACCCCAGCCTGAAACGGTCGTGTTGGGGGAGCCATGGCACGCATTTTCGCACGGACTTCGGTACTGCTCAAGCAGCGCTGCGCTATCACCTTCCCACCCTAACCAGCGGCTCGCCGTGCGACGGCACACTACGCCTACGGCCACTGCTGCTTGCGACTTCCTGGCGCGTACGCGATGATCCGTGCGGGTTTTTCTGCGGGGTACGCCCCTTTGGAGGTTTTATATGAACGAGCGCGGTAGTCGCAAGATTCCGGTAACTGAACGGCAGTTCCTGTGGGTTCAGGACGACGACAAGGGCGAGGTGACGCTCCATGTCGGTCCGACGATGGTATCACCAACCGCCGCCGATCGGGTAGTGATCGACGACGGACAGGGCAGCTTCCGAGAAGACACCTCGGGCCGCCCACAGATGATGATCGAGGTCGGTGATCATCAGTACGCAGTTCTCTTTAACCCGCTGCTCGAAAATGACGGCGGTCCCAATGGGCGATTCCGCATCGGTCGAAACGAAGCGCGCCCACTCAAGAACGGTACCCGTGCGATGATTCCGGGGCCGTGCAGCTACTTTCTGCGTCCGGGACAACGCTGCGAGGTGCGCGATGCCCATGAGCTATCTGCGAGTCAGTATCTGGTCGTCAAGGTGTACGGACCCGTCGATCGAACGGCACCCTACTTTGATGTAACGGCACGGTCTGCGGCGATCACCCGAGCCACCGCAGAGGCACTCGATGGTCGCCCGACACCTCTGCCTGAAAAAGGAATCGATCAAGAGCTGAAGCGGGGCCAGCTCATCGTCATTCGCGGCATCGATACCCAGTTCTACATTCCGCCGACCGGCGTCGACATCGTGCCGGATACCTCGGTGGACGAATCAGGCGCAACGGTGAGTGCGACGACCGCACAGAAGCTGCTCCAGCAGATGCAAGCGCAGCTCACCAAGCCAGTGCTGCCACCACCGCCACCCGCTGCCAAGAAGGGAGCCAGCAGCGAAGAAGAGCAGTTCGATCTGCGCAGCGATGATGACGAGTCACAAAGCGACAAGAGTCGATCGCCCAGGCGGGCCGTGGCCCAGTACCAAGCCGAAGCCGCCGCGCAAATGATCGACCAGTCCGCCCGCACGCGGCAGAGAGTGGCAGCTCCCGCACCCGCCGCTCCTCAGGCGGGGCCACCGCGTCCGGCGGCCATCCCTCCACCCCCGCCACCCGCATCCCTGGCCAGCAGCGCCGGATTTGCCGCCGCAGCCAGCACCGCAGCCACCACTGTGTCTGTGGATGATGTGCTGTCTTCCGATGCACTCCGCAAGGCCATCGAAAAAGAGGCACGCCAAGCACGTCTTATTCGTAGCGCTGTTGTCTTGGGTGAAAAGGAATACTGCGTACTCATCGACCCAGATGGCAAGCGCGAGATCAAGGTTGGCCCGGCTCGAGTCTTCCCCGGACCCTATGACACCTTCATGATCAAAGGCTCGCGTAACCGTGTCTACGATGCCTATGAGCTTCTGCCGCAGCGTGCGCTGTGGCTGCGGGTGATCTCGCAGTCGGGTCGCGAGGACATGGCCAAGAAGATGCCGCGTGGCGTCGAGCTAGAGAAGGAACAGTATTTCCCTGGCGATGAGCTGCTGCTGTGCGGAGTGTCCGGCTTTTTCTTTCCGTTTAACGAAATCGAAGTCCTGTCCCCTCACACTGGAGAGGCGGTGGTTGGCAACGACCACTCCAACGTCTTCATCGAAGCCATTGGAATCGATCAGAAGAGCGGCATCTGCTCACTTTTCGCGGGATCCGTCGCCAATTTTTACAGTCTGAACCATCATCATCCATCTGTCATCCATGGCTCTCTGTAGCACCAAGTCGCACCGCCTTAGGTATCAGGCACATCTCTCCAACCCTGTCCTGCGCTTAGCCGGATCGAGTTCTCACACCTCGACTGGATCAGCCACCGAAAACTCCGTGATACTCTGACAACACGGAGAAAGTTTGATGCAGCATCTCATGCCCCCTAAGCTGGCCAATCTCTTGCATCCAAGCGTTGCCCATCCAGAGGCCAAGCCGACGATTCCTACCGGGCCTAGCCCAACCGGCGACAGTGTTCATCCAGCCCTTGGTAGCACAAGCGCACAAGCTCACCAGGCAACAACGTCAGCCGAAGCCAATCAGCAGGCGGCCAAAACGCTGGAGCACTTTGCAGACCCGAAGCCAGCAGGGGCTGGCGCACAAGTCGCACCCAAGCCAGCAGGGCTGTATCCCGGAGTAACCGATCTGACCGGAACGTACGGAAAGCTAGCCGCAGGAAAGCGACCCGAAACGCAAGGCGTCGTTCTTCACCGTACAGAGACCGCCACCGCACAAGGTGCTCTCAATGCATACAACTCGCGGATCAAAAACGGAGAGCATGTTGGTGCGCAGTACCTGATCGATGAAGTGGGCAAGAGCAGTCTAGTCACGCCGGCGGACTCTCTCACGTACCACTCGAAGGGTTTCAATAGCTCTACTGTTGGCGTCGAGGTAGTTGGTCCCGGAGTTCACTTGGATCGGTCCGGGAAGGGCAAGTCTGTGCGGCAGCAAGTCACGGATCTCAATCTGTCCCCGGAATTTCAATCGCGACTCCTTGGTTACAAAGACAAACAGTTAGAAAACGTCGTCAAATGGAACGGCGACACCATCTACGAAGACATCAACGGCAAGCAGAAGCGATCGGTGTGGAACCTGTCTAATCAGCTCGCGAAGACCTATAACTTGGACATGTCTTCACTATCACATCACGGCAAGGATGAATCGGGAAGCAACAACTACTCTCCGCAGAACTTCCCGGACTTTTCTGCTCATGAACACTTGAATCCCAAGGCACTCGGTGAAGGTGAAGCAATCACAGAGTTCCTGCAAGCGCGTCAGCAGTATCCCCAAATGGTAGCAGCAGCCCAAGAAAAACTAGCGAAAGCGCAGGCAGCCGGAGCGACGCCGGAACAGCTCAAGCAACAGCAAGCCATCTTGCAGCGGGAACAAGCGACCTTGGGAGCCCTAAATCTCGACGGAGATCCCCATGAACAGGAGCTCCTTGCTGCGGAACAGAAGTCGGGGAAACCGGGTGAAGCAACCCAGCGAGAGAACCTTCGCACCGACTACTATGACGACTTTTATGAGCGGATGGCCGAGCTAAAGGGAATCGTCAAGTAAGCCGCCACCTGACGACAATATCCGCCGAGGGGCCGATATGATTGACCGCGAGCGAGAAGACGTTCTGCTGAATCGGGCCGTGGCAAGAGGACTCCTCGATGCAGAGGATGTTCCAAGCAGTCGTAGTACGCCCCCGGCTGTCGACTCGACCCTACGCTTCGGACCACGTCTTGACCGCTTGCTAGAACAAGGAAAGCTATCAGAAGGGCATCTTGAGCAGCTCTCTGCGGAACTGGCGGCTTTTGAACGGACAATCGACGGAAGAGAGCAGACCAGCGCGACCTCGCCACAGGCAGCAAGGGTGTCGGTTCAGCTACCGCCTTGGCTCGTGCAGTGGTCCCAGTACGAGGTGTTGGGACTGCTTGGGCAAGGTGGGATGGGAATGGTCTATCGGGCACGCGACCAGCGCTTGTCACGAGAGGTCGCACTCAAATTCATCAGCGTAACGGATGATCAACTTCGCAAACGATTCCTCACCGAAGCCCGGGCCCAGGCCAGGCTCAATCACGAGTTCATCTGCAAAGTGTTCGAAGTAGGAGAAGTCCAAGGACACCCCTACATCGCCATGGAGCTGGTGCGGGGCAAACCGCTGTCGACACTACATCGCAGTCTCAATCGCGAGCAAAAGCTCACCGTTGTGCGCGACATCGCCCAAGCAGTCCACACCGCCCACAGCTTGGGAATCATCCATCGTGAGATAGACCCCACCCATTTGCCTTCGGGATAGTCAAACTGCTGTTCCGGGGGGAAAGTGGGGGGAAACCAGCGGCGGACAATCCCATTCCCTCTCGTCTAAGTCAACTAGAAGGGCCGGTCTTTGGGCATCGATGGAAAGATCAAGCGGCTCCTTCGGAAGACTGCACAGCTCGACTTGTGGGCATGTCTGTCGGATCAGGCCCAGAGGTTTGCGGAATGGGGGTTGCCACACAACGCTAACGAATACCGAAGCCCAACGACAGAACCAGCGTGTGCAGCCAGTTGTAGGTGTAGCCGTCTCCTCCCAGGTTGTCTGATCCCTTGGACGAGGTACCATTTGCTCCCCCACCGAGATAGCGCAGGTTCACAAACGCATCGAGAAATGATGTCAGCGTCATACCGGCTCGCAGCGAGGCATCCCAGATCGCTCCTTCGACATCACTCCTTCCGCCATTTAGCACGCTGACGTTTGCGTAAAAGCCGTCCGCTTCCAGGCCCATCCACACGCCATTTGCGAAGGTGTAGCGACCCCGCAGCCGAAGCAACGGCACAAAGCCGAGGTCATCGCTGATGCTGCGCTGGCGCCCATCGACCGAGCTAAAGACGATCTTGGCGTTGCGAAGTTGTCCGCCGAGTCCGAAGGCCAGCTCGTAGCGCGGGCTCTTAAAGATGTCGAACTGATAGGTGAGTCGATAGAAGTCGAAACCATAGCGGATATCCATCGGAGTGCCGGTGGTGAAGGTCGTCTGATCGAAGCGGAGGTCTCGACCGGCCACAGCCTCTGTGCGCACATCGATCGGCTGGTACACGAAGATGAAGGAGTGGCGCTTCCACAGATTCAGCTCGGCAGACAGACGCAAGAACAAGAACATCGTCGACTGATTGCCCTCTGTCTTGAGGTCGAACAGAGTCCCGTTTCGGCCGCTTTGAAAGGTGTGGTGAACAAAGCCGAGCGCGCCGACCTCTGCATAGGCAAACAGAGCGACATTCCCGGCCGGGTTGTTGAGCCGAAAGTTCGTTGGGAACACCGCAACGTCTTCATTGGGAGCGATCTGCCGGGACGGCACAAGCTGCGGAGGTGGCACGAACTGGTACGGCGTAGGTGGTGCAGCACCTGGAACCAGGACGGTGTCTGTGGGTCGAGGATCGATGGGAGCGATCTGTGGCGTCGCACGGGCCGAACCGGCGAAAACGGTGAACGCCAAGACAGCGGAACCTACAACCGAAGGAAGTCGTGCACTGAAACTGTTCTTCATACCCGTTATAGATGCCGTGGAAGTTCAAGTTGCACGCAGAGATTGGAGAGCCCGTAGGTCGGAGGTTGAAGTGGGCGGCTGGCATCGCGGAACATACGCATGCGGCAGATACCGTCATCCATGCATCGGGATTCTCTATAGAAAGCCAGCCATCATTGATAGGTCGGGCGCGCTGGCTCTTTGGAGTACAGTCCGATTTCAAACACCAGCGCCTGCTCTGCCACGGTGAAGATCCGATCTTTGGTCGGGATCTTGTAGCCGAGAACCAGGATGACTCGTGGACTTGGATGATAGGCTGCACCAACGATAAAGTTGGACAGGTCGTGCGAACCAGAGAACCACTCTGCGGTCAGGGTCAAGCCATGTAGCCAAGGAACCGGCTGCTCGATCGCCGTGATAAAACTGGTGGCGTTGGGTTTCAGGAAGAGCACCTCTGAACCGTGACTCAGTCCAGCGGTGAGCCGCGTCTGGAGCTTGGGTAGGCGAAAGCTCAGGTGGGTGTAGAGCCAGTAGCCGAGTCCCTTCGCTTCCAAAGAAATGAGTCCCTTCAGACCTCCGGTGAACTTGAGATCCAGCCACGGCAACCGATCCGCAAAGATCGGTACCACCGACTTGCTGCCCAGGGAGAGCGACGCCTGTCCGGTAGGTGGCACCCCGATGTTATAGAACGTCGCCGCCAGCTCGGTGTGATAGCCAAGTCCGTACGTCAAAAAGAACGTGGCATTCCACATCGGTTCTCGGCCCCAGACACGAAGCTGTGACTCGTTCATCGCAAACAGCGTGCCTTTGTCGGTAAGGTCGGCGGAGGGCAAGGTGACGATGGCCTGCTGTCCCATCGCAGAAGGAGAGTAGAGCAGCCACGCGCCCCAAAAACCGACCAAGCCCCTTAGCAAGTAGCAGTTCTTCATCCCAGACCACTCCTCAATCCATTTCTAGTAGGGATGAAATGAGTGTTCCAATCGATAATTTGTCAGCAATCAATAGATTCAGTCGAACGATCAAAATTGCGATGTGTTGACGTACAGGGCTCGCATAGTTCAGCCACTCGACCCAGAAGACCATACATAGAATAAATCGATTCAATCGCAATGAATTATAGATTTGTCACCAAGCTCGGGCAGACCCATGATTGGAAATACGGGCTCTACTTGGCCCTGGGAGGTCCACATGCGGCTCTTGATCCGTACTCAAGGAATCGACCTGACCGAACAGCTCTGTGAACACATTCAGAACCGTGTTCGATTCGCTCTGTCTCGGCTGGGACAGAACGTCCAGCTTGTCCATGTTCATCTGCGTGACGAAAACGGGCCACGCGGTGGAGTGGCAGAGCGCTGCACCCTGCGCACCCAAGTCGCTGGACGTGACCTCATTATCGAACGCACCCATTCCGACATTCGCACCGCAGTGAGTGTCGCCAGCGATCGTTTGGGAGACGCAGCACGCCGAGCTTTGGCGCGTAGCCAGTCAGTGCCTCGCTAAACCCAGAGTCCACCACCACGCCACACGGCAAGAGGTTCGCCCATGGTCGACATCTCCTTTTTGGCCACGATCGCTTCGCTGATTTCTCTGACCGCGCTGGAGATCCTCCTAGGGATCGACAACGTGATCTTTCTGTCGATTCTGGCCGCCAAGCTACCGGAGGAAAAGCAGGCTACGGCGCGTCGACTTGGGCTCCTCTTCGCCGTGGCAACACGCCTGCTGCTGCTGACGACCCTGTCCTGGGTCATGAGCCTAGGCGTGCCGTTCAAGCTGCCTTTTGTGAATGTGTCGTTGTCTGGCCGAGATCTGATCCTGATCGCTGGGGGCCTGTTCTTGATGGCCAAGAGCACGGTCGAGATTCATGACAAACTGGAAGGGAGCGAAGGAGATGTCAATCGACCAGGAGGCACGGAGAGTCGTCCGTCCTTCGCCGGAATCGTTGCGCAGATCGCAGTGCTCGATATGGTCTTCTCGCTTGATTCGGTGATCACCGCAGTCGCGATGTCGGGAAAGCTGTGGGTGATGATGACGGCAGTCATGCTGTCTACGGGAGTTATGCTGCTTTTTTCGGGCGCAATCTGTCGGCTGGTGCAGCGTCATCCAACCATCAAAGTTCTAGCGCTCGCGTTCTTGCTACTCATCGGGCTCACGCTGGTTGCCGATGGACTGCACGAGCACATTCCCCGAGGCTATCTGTACTTTGCGCTGGCGTTCAGCGTGGCGGTGGAATTGATAAACCTTCGCGTTCGTGAGACTGCCGTGCCGGTCAAGCTCCGGCACACCACGCTCACGGAGTAGACAAGACGGACCAAGAGTGGGGGCTTTGATACATAGAGTTTATCTATGAATCAATGCCAAAACTTCGAACATCTGACTATTAAAAGGGAGCACTTGATGAACCACAGACTTCTTCATTCGCTGCTGATCGGTTTGGTGTGGCTGGCTGGTATGACCTTGTGGGCGGCTTCGGTGCAGGCTTGCGGTGAGCGACAAGCGCGAGCACCGCACAGGGTTGTGGTCACTGTGCCGCTCAGTAGGTGTGAAGAAGAGGACATGCTGCTGCCGGGACGTCGACCCGCGCTGTATGCGGTTGGCACGGCGGGCGGGAGCTATCATCCAGAGCGCGCACCAGCCGTGTTGGTCCATGGGCTGAGTGGGCATCCTTCTGACTTGGCGGACCTGGCGGAGCGACTTACGGGATCGGGATTCCAAGTCTATCTGTTGTTCTTCGATGACATGGGTCGCCGGGTTCGCGAAAACGGAGCGGGTCTAGCCGATGCCCTGGTCGAGCTGTCCGCTCATCTGGGAACAGGCCGGGACTTCAAGTTGATCGCGCACAGTGCGGGAGGACTCCTCGCTCGTCATGCGCTTAATCTACTGGCAGAGAGTGGGAAGCTATCGCGACTAGGAACGGTCGACTTCTATGCGATCGACACTCCGTGGCATGGCTACTTCGGGCCTTCCGATCGCACGCTGCTCGGTCGACTGCGGATGGGAATCGCTCGCCCCTTCCTACCCGATGGGATCGAGGATATGCGGGCAGAGTCGCAGCTCTTCATCGGAGATCCGCAGAGTCCAAGTGCGGTGCTGCGGGCGGGGCTTCTACGCTATCAGTTGCCATCGACAGTTCGGGTTCACCTGTACTTTGCTCAAGAGGGCGATGAAGTACACGACTACACCGAAGGACTGCTGTCCCAACTCACCGAACGAGTGACTGCGTATTATGCATCTCATACTTCGATGCGCGGCAGCCCGCAGCTCCAGAATTTTTGGCTGGCCTTGGTCAGCTCGCACTCCTACTTCGCGTTTCAAGACGAGCTGCGTGGCCTTGCGGATCGGGGTCGCTTGAGTCCATCAGCGGTTCGCAGTGCGCTGCTGCGTTACTTTCCCCGTCTCCCTGGTGATCACTCCGGAATTCTCCGTGAGCAGCCAGATGCCAAACGGCCGACCCTGCTCTCCGCCCTACTCCCGATGCTGGCCAGCAATCTCTCTGTGCGATAGGACGCATAGCACCATGATCCGTGTGCCGCTTCCAGGGTTCACTGCGTGCCAATCTCCC
>CALLYL010000557.1 GCA_937859535.1 uncultured Myxococcales bacterium | reverse complement strand
CACCGGGATCATCATGGTTTCGATGCCCTGCGTCTTTGCGTTGAAAGACTTACAGAACTCCATGATGTTGACGCCGTGCTGACCGAGGGCCGGTCCGACGGGCGGCGATGGGTTTGCCTTACCGGCGGGAATTTGCAGTTTTACGTAGCCAGTGACTTTCTTCATGGCTGATTCCTACGTGTCTGTCAGGTAGTTGCCACCGGTTTGACTACCACCGGAAGGCAACAGAATGCCCAAAATGCCCTTTGTGGGCAAGCACTTAGCGCATGGGCCAGTAATCTTCTTGCGATCTTATCTTCCCAGCCTCGAGCGAAGTTGGCAAGGAACGATCCGCTTGCCGCGAATCAAGCCTTCTCCACCTGCGCAAAGTCGAGTTCCACTGCGGTCGCTCGACCGAAGATGCTGACCCGAACTTTTACCTTCTGCTTCTCCGCTTTCACCTCATCAACGATGCCTGCAAAATTTGCAAACGGTCCATCGATGACGCGAACGCTCTCGCCTTCCTCAAAGGAGACGCGAGGCTTCGGTTTGGAGGAGCCTTCAGACATCTGCGAATTGATTTGCGCGATGTCCTTTTCGTTGACCGGAACGGGATTCGTTCCACCAAGAAACCCTGTTACTCGAGCCGTGTTCTTTACCAGATGATAAGTGCGTTCACTCATCGCCATCTGGACGAACATGTAGCCGGGATAGAACTTGCGGGTCGTCGTCCGCTTCTGCCCCTTCACTAACTCAAGCACTGACTCCGTAGGGATCAAGACCTGGCCGAACTCAACGTCCATGCCGGCTTGCTTGATCCGCTCCTGGAGCGAGAGCTTGGCCCTGTTCTCGTGGCCCGAGTAGGTATGGACGACGTACCACTTTAGACCCATTGCATCACCGCCGCTTTGCCCAAGGGATGATCCTGTTAGCTGTACAGGAGGCCGGTCATGAACGCCCACGTAGCGTCGAAAACGCCCAGCAGAAGTGAGGCGATGATCACGGTCACGATCACAACGAGGGTAGCCGCGCTCGTCTCTTTGCGAGTGGGCCATGAAACCTTACTTAACTCAGTGACACACTCCGAAGCGAGTCCGAAGATCTCCTCGTTGCGCCACGCCCAGTAAACTCCCACTCCGGCAAGGAGAAACGACGTCGTGTAAATGATGAGCTGCTTTGGTTTGGCGAAATAGCTCCACACCCACTCACTGGTCCTGACCAGCAAGAACACGAGCGCCAAACCGGCTGCCGCAAACAGGATATGGACCCACTTTCGTTCCATCGTTTCCGTCTTGCTCCACTTGGGCGCTCAAGCCATACCCGCCGATCACCCCGGGGCCCTCGCCAAGCTCAAGATGTTGGATTCCGCAATCACTTGCAGGCCAGGAGGGATTCGAACCCCCAACCCGCGGTTTTGGAGACCGCCGCTCTACCAGTTCGAGCTACTGACCTAAAACGAGATCAGACACAGAGCTCGCTCCTCAAGAGAAGCAAGCACCAAGACTACTTGGTCTCCTTGTGGGAGGTATGGCGATGGCACCATTTGCAGTACTTATTGAACTCCAGCTTGTCTGGAGTGGTGCGCTTGTTCTTGTTGGTGTGATAGTTACGCCGCTTGCACTCTTTGCACTCTAGCGTGACAAGTACACGATTACCGCGAGCCATGTTCTGTCCTCAGACCACTTAGCGAGCGTTAGCCCGCGTTTGATTGATGTTGGAGAGAAGAGCCCATGTCCAGGATTGAACTGGAGACCTCGTCCTTACCAAGGACGCGCTCTACCAACTGAGCTACATGGGCAAATAGTATTTCAAGTAGCGGGCGACGGGATTCGAACCCGCGACGTCTAGCTTGGAAGGCTAGAGCTCTACCAACTGAGCTACACCCGCAAGAAATCAGAATCGAACTCAGAGTGGAGGGGGAAGGATTCGAACCTTCGAAGCGTAGACGCGGCTGATTTACAGTCAGCTCCCTTTGGCCACTCGGGCACCCCTCCGCGTACGTTTTGTTTTCAAAGAGCTGGCGGTGGGAATCGAACCCACTGCCTGCTGATTACAAGTCAGCTGCTCTACCAAGTGAGCTACGCCAGCAAGCGCCGACGGCCGCGAGGCAGCGAGTAGTACCTTTACTGCCCCGTTTCTGTCAAGAAACTTTTTTTCAGTTCACAAGTTGATACAAGCCAGGCGCGTTCGCCTGTCAACAATGTTGGAAATCTCGCTCAATTCGCACGCCGAGGCAAGTTCTCTTTTTTAGGTG
This sequence comes from uncultured Myxococcales bacterium, assembly GCA_937859535.1. Classification (GTDB taxonomy): domain Bacteria; phylum Myxococcota_A; class Polyangia; order Palsa-1104; family JAEUJZ01; genus JAEUKA01. The sequence goes on along the minus strand of CALLYL010000557.1, from coordinate 1,528 downwards.
ATCTCAAGCGCCATCGCAACCGCTCGACCACAGAACCGCTGGTACTCCGACGACACTTGCACCTCGGGCGGGAGGCTTTCACGAGGAACCGGACGGAATCCAAATTTCTCGGCAAAGAAATCCGTTGCGTGCTCCGTGAGCAAACAGACCCGCAGTAGACCACGCTGCCGAACTCGCAGCAGCGCCATCTCTGCCAGCATCCACCCGAGTCCCTCACCCCGTCGCTCAGGATGCACGGCCAGCGATCGCAGAAGCGCGGTATCACCATAGATCTCCAACGCCACGCAGCCCATCACCTCGCCTTGACCGTCCTTTAGAACCCACAGTTCGGCCTGCGATTCGGGTACGCCCGCCGTCGGCAGCTTCACATGATCGAGCAGCTTCTTCACTTTAGGGTAGTCGCTTGGCGCACACGGCAGGACCGCGTCGCCCAGTCGATTCAGTAGCCGATCGTGCAGATTCTCAAAGCTGCCCGACGACATGATCACCACGGTGTCACCGGCAGAAGCTCGCTGCGCCAGCAGTTCGATAATTTGCGCGGTATCAGTGATCGCTCGCGCTGGCACTCCTCGTCTGCGAATGTCAGCAGCCAGCTTCTCGACATCGAGCCGATTCCCAGGCGGAGCCTTTTCCGGCATATGGACAGCGCCGATCAGAATTTCATCCGCAGCCACCAGGGCATCGGCAAATTCGGTCTGAAACACGGCGGTACGACTCGTCGCAGAACGTGGCTCAAAAACGGCAATCAGGCGACCGGAACCAAAGCGACCACGCAAGCCTCGAAGCGTCTCGCGAATCGCCGTCGGATGGTGCGCAAAATCATCGACCACCGTCACGCCCTGGGCCACCCCACGCAGCTCTTGCCGACGCTTGACCCCGACGAAACGCCGGATACCGGATGCGATTTCCGTCGGTGTAAGATCGAGGTTAGCAAGCGCGGCGATCACACCGACGGCATTTTCAAGATTGTAGCCGCCCGACAGGCCTATCTCGAAGTGTCCGTACAACTGTCCTCGACGGAGCAGCTTGAACGCCGTCCGTCCACCCGTCTTGATTCTGGTGACTTCGGCACGCCAGTCCGTGTCGTCGGGGCAGCTTCCGGCAATCCCGTAACGCTCGACGCGGCACCGAGCGGCCTTGGCACAGTCGAGCGCATGGGGAGAGCTCGCGCAGACCACCAACGCTCCATCACTGGGAATCAAGGAAGCCAGCTCTCGGAAGGCCTGCTTGATGTGTTCGAGGTCGGTGAATATGTCGACGTGATCCAGTTCGACGCTGGTCAAGATGGCTACGTGCGGACGGTAGTGCAGAAATTTGCTCTTCTTGTCGAAGAACGCGCAGTCGTACTCGTCGCCCTCAAGGACAATGTGCGGACCGCTCCCGACGGCAGCGTTGTGACCCATGTTGAGCGGAACCCCGCCAATCATGTAGGACGGGTCACGCCCAGCATTGAGCAAGGTCCAGGCCGCCAGCGAGGTGGTGGTGGTTTTACCGTGCGTGCCACAGACGACCAGCGGAAGCTTGCCCG
>CALLYL010000556.1 GCA_937859535.1 uncultured Myxococcales bacterium | reverse complement strand
CTCTCAGAGGGGTTGGTTTGAACAGACACTATTTGAGGCTCGACGAGGCTGTCAATTCGTTTTGTGCGGAAAAGATCACTTTTTTACGTCGACCGCGATCGAGTCCTCTTCGGGAAAATTCCAATTATCGTCGGAGATGGCCGTTTTCTCGTCTGAACGGCGATTTTGGGCGATTTTCAGCCGTTCAGATGGGTTTTTCTTCAGCGCACGCGAGCGCAGATCACCTGCTCTGCGCTGACGGGGCTTAATGGCTGTCCGTCGAAGCCTCCAGCGCGGTGCCACAAAGTGAAGCCGTTGTAGTGCAGAAGGGCCTCTAACTCGGCTGGAAAGTACTGCCGTTGGGTCAAATGAACGGTGCGAGGCGGGCTCACCAGCGCGGTGCTTGCCGCTCGACCGGCTTCCGTACGAGCCGATTGAGCAAGATCGGGCTCATAGAAGAGACGAATAAAGAGGACTTGGCTCTCTGGGTCGTAGTCGTGGTTTGTGGAATAGATGAGTCTCTCGCCGGTGCGTGGGTGTTTGAAGCGAGTCCGTGACCACCGCTTGGTCGGGTCGCGGGACAGCCAGTGCGGATCGGGATTGATGACATCGAACGCAAACAGACCGTCGGGATGCAGCAATCGTCGCACTTCAGATAGAAAGCGCTCGAGATCGCCGCGTGTGTACAGGTGATGCAGTCCCCCGAACGGACAGAGAATGAGTCGGAAGCGCTCACTTTTTGATACCTGAAGTGGTAGCTCGCGAAAATCGGCGTGGACCAGCAAAGCCCGCGCAGCCGCTTTTTTTCCGGCTCTCATCAGACGATCTCGACAGCGCTGCAGCATGTCGCGGGACAGATCGACGCCGATCAGCCGGTGTCCGTCGCGCACCAGCGGCACCAACAGCCGCCCCGATCCACTACCCAGCTCGATGATCGTTCCCGAAGCTTGTGGATGAGCGCTGGCCATGTCCGTCGCGAGCTGCCGATACCAGGCAACATCGTGTCGACGGCGTCGGAACTCGTGATCATAAAGCTCTGCATCGAGATACATCTCGACCGTGCCGCGCTCAAGCGGCGTCGATAGTTCTTGGCCTTCCATCCGTCACTCATACCCTCACTCCTGCCGGAGCGGCAGCGGAAACTTGACGAAGCAGCCTTCCCTGTACATGGTCGCCGCGTGCGGATCCTCGGGTTGGATGTGGGGAGTAAGACGATTGGTGTCGCGGTGAGCGACGAACTTCTCCTCTGTGCGCATGCCCAGAAGACCTTGGTCAGACGGGGAACGCGCAAAGACGTCGAAACCGTGGTGCTGCTCTGTAAACAGCATCAAACCACGCGGGTCGTCGTTGGGTTGCCCTATGACTGTGAAGGCAACGAAGGCCATCGTGCCAAGCGGGTGCGAGTGCTGGGGGACGCCCTCGCGGCGGTAGGTCTTACCATTGATTATCAAGATGAGAGCTTTTCGACGGTCGAAGCCGAGAACGTTCTGCTCGCTGCCGATTTGTCGAGAGCCCGACGGAAGGAAGTGGTGGATCGCTTGGCGGCAGCGGTGATCTTGCAAGCTTGGCTGGATGCCCAGCGTCCGAAGACCATTTCAGAGGAGCCGATATGAGTCGGTTTTCCTTGGCGACGCGGCAACGACTGGCGGCGCTGGTGGTCTTCTTGACCGTCGGTGGTGCTGTCGGCGTGGGCGGTCACTTTGTCTGGCAGGCCTTTCGCTATCCCGATCGTGCGGGTCCAGCGTCGGGTCCAGCGGAAGCGCGGATCGTCATCATCAAAGGCATGAGTCTGTCCGAGATATCGCGCCTACTGTCCGACAAGGACATCATCAGCCATCCCGAGTGGTTCCGCTTTTATGCGAGCGAGCGTGGCGTGGCGTCGAAGATTCGGGCTGGCGCGTACTCGCTGTCGGCGCGGATGTCACCACGACAAATACTAGAGACGTTGCTGTCGGGCGCACGCGAGCCAGAGGTGCCTGTCACGATTCCCGAGGGCAAGCACATGCTTGAGGTCGCGCACCTCCTCGAAGAAGCAGGGATTTGCAAAGCGGTCGAGGCCGAGCGGCTGATGCGCGATCCCAACTACGCGCTGTCGCTTGGGCTGAGCGGCGGCTCGCTGGAAGGCTATCTGTATCCCGACACCTATCGGTTTCCGCCGGGTGTGCCGTGTACGCGGGTGCTGCCAGCACTGGTCAAACGGACGCAGCGGGTGCTCGGGGAGCTGAAGTCGCAGTATTTCGAAGGGCTGCGTGTCCTCAATCGACAGTACAAGTTTGGCGATCGCGAGATCATCATCATGGCCAGCTTGGTCGAAAAAGAGACGGCTCGGCCCGAAGAGCGGCCTCGGATTGCAGGTGTGTTTCTCAATCGTCTGCGTCTGCCGACGTTTAAACCGCACAGGCTGGAGACGGACCCGACCATCATCTACGGCTGCACGGTGCCCATCGAAAAGAGCGAAGCCTGCCAGCAGTTTCAGGGCCGTATCCGTCGCATTCATCTCCAAGATCCTGACAATCCCTACAACACCTATACCCACGAGGGTCTACCACCGGCACCGATCAGCAATCCGGGTCGGGCGGCTCTGGCGGCGGTGCTCGCACCGGACACGACGCCGTACCTATATTTCGTGTCTCGCAACGATGGCACGCACCAGTTTTCGGTGACCTTGGAAGAACACCAAGCTGCGGTGAACAAGTACCAGCGCGCCAGTCACTGATTGCCAGCACCCTGTGTTTGGGTCCGGCTGGTGGCTGATTTGTGCTCGTTTGCGGCCAGGTTAGGCGATGGTGCAAAACCTGCCGTTGCGTAAGCTCCAGGGGCGCTTAGATTGGCGTTTATGTCGAGTTTGCGAAAGCCCGATGCCGCTGGGGAGGCTTCGGAGCTGCGCCGGTTGGCCCTCTTTCCGGCCTTGTCGAAGTACCTGTTTCCGGTGTCGCCCGATGGCAGCACCGCGCTTCGTGACTACCGGATCTTGGCATCGCTCGTCGGGCTGGCTGGACTGGTCGCGCTGGCGGCGATTCCTAGGATGCCCGCGCTGGTCGCCCCACTGGGGCTGGCCCTGGGTTGGCTCTACTACTTGATCTTTGCGCGTCGTGAGCGACGGCGGCTCAAGCTGCTCAATCAGCCATTCCCCGAGGCCTTTCGGGAGACGCTTCTGCAGCGGGTGCCGCTTTATTCGCAACTGACCGAGCTGGAGCGTCGGCGATTCGAGGGTGAAGTGGCGGTATTCCTCGGCGAGCAGCGAATCTACGCGCTCGGAGGACTGGAGGACCAAAGCGAGTCCTCATCCCAGGTTCGGCTGACCGACGAGCACCGGGTGCTGATTGCAGCGAGTGCGGCCATCCTGCTCCTCGGCCGTCCTGACTGGAGGCTGCCGACGGATCGTGACATCGTGGTCTACCCATCGTCGTTCGCGGAGGAGACCTACTCGATGGAAAGCAATGCGCACACCATCGGGATGGTTCATGCCCAGGGCCCGATCCTGTTTGCGATTGGCGCAATCGAGCAGAGCTTCCCTCGTCGGCCAAGCTGGCTTTCCTCGGGCGGGCTGCTGCACTCGACGCCGCCGTTTGCGCACTCCCACGTTGGGCTGCACGAGTTTGCGCACGTCCTCGACTTCCTCGGTCAACAAGGACGCTCGACGGGCGTACCGGTGAGCCTGCCACCGGGAGTACAGCGACAGTGGCACCAGCAGCTTTCCGTCGAGCGCGATCGACTGATGGACGGCGACTCTGTGCTCAATCCGTACGGGCTGAAGAACGAAGCCGAGCTGTTCGCAGTGTCCGTCGAGAGCTTCTTCCAAGACTCGGCTCGGCTGCGCGCTCATCACCCTGAGCTGTACGGTCTTTTGTCGGACTTCTTTAACCAAGACCCGGCGTCGCGTACGACGTCGTTTCAGCCAGTGGCGCAGTTTCGCCCCTGGTTTGCACTCGGCGCGCCGACCCGCTACATCGCCTGACCTGCCAATGCTCGGCAATCATCCGATTGCCGGTTTCTCGTTATCATCATAAATACTTCGTTGGCACATTGTTAGACAATGTGTGCACTGTAGGAAAGAGATAGCGCCTGTGCAGATTGGCGCATTCACAGCGAGGTAGGTGAAATCAGCACAGTGGATCTTTGACCATTGTCGCACCCATCGGCAGGGCTGCATCCCGATTCCTACCGATTCTCACATTGCATACCCAAGAGGCCAGGTACCGACCTGTCCGTACCGATCGCCACGACTTCGCACCCCTTCCCACAGCGCTCCACACCGGATCATGGACAACCTGTGAATAACCGTGTGGGAACAGGTCGGATCTACGCGGTTTCCAAGGACTTTGCTGTGAGCGCCTAAATTTTGGGCAGTTGGGCCAAGTGGCTCTTTTCGTCTGTCTGGGGCGCGATCTTGCTTACCGAAATGGTCCGGAGTTATTGACCGTGGAGACTCGCTCGGGAAGTTGGTCTGACCAATTTTAGAAAAATAGGCGATCTGGGAATCCCATTTCGAGGTGCCTCAACAACAAGGACTGAGACTTCTTGATAACTGGGCCGATCAGACAAATTCCTGTTTGGTTCCTGGCAGCTAGAAGCGGGTAAGTGGCTTGTACTTTGGACTCCGCAAGAGGTAGAATCGGGCGGTCCCAAAAGATACTTACGCAAAAGGCCCATACCCATGACAGATATCGTGCAGGCACTCGCGACCCTGGATAGCGACCCCACGCAAGCGGAGGCCCGAGGAAGGCTTGTTGCTCAGGCCAAGGTCGCAGCCGAGTCTTCGAGTGAATCGGCAGCGCAAGCCAAGGGGGCTGTGCGCGAGGCCCAGAAGCGTTATCGCGAGCGCGGCGATGCAGAGCTGTGGCTCGTCCTGTGTGATGTTCTCCTCGATTCCGGCCTGGTGACGGTGGCGGCTGAGCGGGCGGAGCTCTTGATCGAAAAGGGCCGAGTTTGCTGCGACGAGCTGCTATCGGAGAGTCAGGCCGAGGCGGCGTACCAAGCTGCGCTTGCCGTTGACCCCGAAAATGAGACGGCGCAAGACGCGGTCGAGCAGCTTGCGGCGGTCAAGGGCAACTGGCAAAAGGTCGTGCAAAAGTGGCTCGATGAAGCCAAGCGCTCGACGGAGCGACAGCTTACCACCGACCTGTACACGCGCATCGGCGAGTACCACGGCAAGTACAGTCCGCAGCCGAGCGAAGCCGAGAGCTACTGGTATAAGGCGTTGTCCGTTGAGCCGCGTAACCGACGGGCGTCTTTGCACCTGGAGCGTTTCTTTCGGGCACAAAAGAAGTGGCCTGAACTGATCAAAACCTACGAGCAGCGGGCAGACAGCGCAGCGACGAAAGAAGATCGCGTCCTGGCGCTCTTGAGCCTGGCCGATCTGTACGGCAAGCAGCTCAAAAACCACGATGCTGCGGTCGAGTCGCACAAGAAGGCGCTCCTCATCGACCCGGCCAACGGGCGAGCGCTGGCGGCGCTGGTGACGCTGTACACCGACAAGCAGGACTATGCGTCGCTTATCAAGCTGTATGAGCAAGCGCTGAAAGTCCGGCAGCGTACCGACAGCGAGCTACCCACGGTCCTAGAGATTGGCCGACTGTACTTCCACAAGCTGAAGAACTTCGAGCAGGCCAACGAGTACTACCAGCGGGTGCGCAAGGTCGATCCGGCGCACCAGGAAATGCTCGACTTCTATCGCTCGTATCACGGCGGTCGGGGGACGGGAAAGCCGACGGCGGACGATAGCAGCAAGCTGCTCGCGGTGCTGACGCAGGCGCAAAAGGTCGAAAACGACGCGGGCCGTCGACTATCGCTCGGAATCGAGATGGCGCAGGTGGCGGAGTCGTCGCCGGGCGGGCTGGACAAGGCGATCGATATTTGGAAGTCGGTGCTCAAGCTCCAGTCGGGTCACGGCGAGGCGAGCGCGGCGCTGAAGCGGTTGTATACGCGGACCGAGAAGTGGAACGCGCTGCTTGAGATGCTCAAGGAGCAGGCGGAGGCGCTGTCCAAGGACGATCCGGCGCAGCTCGAGCAGAGAATCGAGCGCTTGTTGGAGGTCGTGGCGATCTATCGCGATCGGCTGAAGCTCGACGCGATGGTGATCAACACCTACAGCGCGATCTTGGCGCTCAAGCCGGAGCACCTCGGCGCGCTCGATGCACTCGGTCAGAAATACGAGGCGATGGCGCGCTGGAACGACCTGATCGGCGTGCTCCAGCGCAAGGCTGATCTGCTGGCGAAGTCGCCGGAAGCGCGGGCCGAGCAAGCGCGGCTGCTCAAACGGGTGGCGCAGCTTTGGATCGACAAGTTCTCGAACCACAACCAGGCGGTGAAGCCGCTCGAAGACCTGTACGCGATCGATCCCGATGACGCCGAGACGGTGGCGCGGCTGCGTGACATCTACAACAAGCGGCGGTCGTGGCGATCGCTGCTCGATTTGGAGCGTCGACAGCTCGACGTGCTCGAAGCGCATCCCGAGCGGATGCCGAATGCCGATGCCTGGGTCAAAGAGCGACGCACCCGACTCACCGAGCTGGCGAAGCTGGCTCAGGATCGGCTGGGCGATAGCATCGAAGCGATCGGGATCTGGAATCGGCTGCTTGAGATCGACGAGGGCGATGAAGGTGCGCTCGTGGCGCTCGCCAGCTTGTACGAAAAAGAAAAGCGCTTCACGGCGCTCATCGAGATCCTGCTTCGTCAGAAGTCGCGCAGCAAGGACGTCAAGACCCAGGTCGCGCTGCTCGAAAAAATAGGCACGCTGCTGGCAGAGAAGCTGCTGGCGGCGGCACCGGCGGTCGATATTTACCGTGAGATTGTGCGGCTCCAGCCGACGCACCAGAAGGCGATGCGGACGCTGCGCGAGCTGTACGGCCAGGCCGGTCAGTACGACGAGCTGGAGCGGCTGTACGGTCAACAGGCGCAGTGGGACGAGCTGTACGAAGTGCTGCTGGCGCTGGCCGAGCGGGCCGAGCAATCGCCGACGCGGATTGACCTGTATCTACGGGCGGCGCGGGTCGCCAAGTCGCAGCTAGCCAGCCAGGACAAGGCGCAGAAGGCATTTGAGCGGGTGTTGGTGGCAGAGCCGCAACACCTGCAAGCGGCGACGGCGCTCCTCCCAATCTACCAAGCGACGGAGAAGTGGCCGCGTCTGTTGGCGATGTATGAAGTGCTGCTCGGTCATGCGCAGAGCGACGCCGAGAAGATCCAGCACATGCACAAGATCGCCGAGCTGGCCGAGCAGAAGCTTTCGGCCAAGCCGCTGGCGTTTTCGTGGCTGTCGAAGGCGTATGCGCTGCGTGAGACGGAGTCACTCGACAGCAAGCCCCGGCAGCAGCTCGAAGCAGAGCTACGGCGGCTGGCCGGTGAGGCGGATACCTGGCAAGAGCTGGTCGCGATCTATGCCCGTCAGGTGACGCAGATCGAGGATGGCGCGCACAAGCTGGCCCGGCTGCGGCTGCTCGGACAGTGGACGCAGCAGAAGCTACATCGGCTCGATGAGGCGCGTGGTTACTGGGAGCAGGTGCTCGGCAAGGTCGCGCTCGACGAAGAAGCGCTGACGGCACTTGAGCAGATTTTCCAGTCGCAGGACAAGTACCCCGAGCTGCTCGGCATCTATCGCAAGCGTGTCGAGAGCCAGAGCGAGCCGCAGAAGCGCACCGACGTGCTGTTCCGAATGGCCAACGTCGAAGAGAACAAGCTCAACGACCGAGGCGCAGCCGCGGCAACCTATCGGCGGATCTTGGCCGAACCCGCGACGATGTCGTCGATGGCGACAACGATGCGGGCGTTGCGAGCGCTTGAGAAGATTTATACCCAGTCGGGCGATTCGGAGTCGCTGGCCGAGGTTCTGGAAGCGCAGCTACAGCACATTGCGCAGTCGAAGACTGGCAGCGAGCGCAGTGAGCGCGACATCGAGACGCAGATCATGATCAGCTTCCAGCTCGGTGAGCTGTATGAGCTGCATCTGGATAAGCCGGAAAAGGCGCTCGAGCGCTATCGGCAGGTGCTGACCCTGACGGCGGGACATCGTCCGACCCTGGTTGCCCTAGAGCGGTTCCTGGTTCCAACGAACCCAGTGCGCGTCGAAGTGGCGCGACTGCTGGTGCCTGCCTATGAGCGAGCGGACGACACCCGTAAGCTGGCGGCGGCACTCGAGATCGTGCTTTCCGCGACGGTCGATGCCGCAGAAGAGCTGGAACTTCTGCGACGGCTCGCCGGCCTGGTGCGCAAGCTTGGCGACGTCGAAAATGCCTACAAGTTTGCGGCACGGCTATTCGAGCGAGTTCCCTACGACCACGACAATCGACATGAGCTGATTGAGCTTGGCGAGACGCTCGAGCGGCAGGAGTCGGTGGCGACGCTGCTCGAAGAAGCCGAACGGGCGGCCCGACGAGCCGGAGACAGCCAACTGGCGCGGGATCTGGCCTGGGATTTGGGTCAGCTATTCGGCGAGCAGCTCCACGAGGTCGAGAAGGCCGAGGCGGCGTACATTCGCGTGCTCGAAAGCGACGAATCGCACGAGGGTGCGGCGCGGGCCTTGGAAGAGATTTATCGTGCCGGCGAGCGCTTCCGTGAGCTGCGCCGACTCCTTGAGCGACGCAAAGACCTGGCGGTTGAGCCAAGCGAACGCAAAGAGCTGCTGTTCCAGATCTGCGATCTCGACGAAGGGGTGCTGGAAGACGAAGAGGCCGCCTCGCGAGACTATACGGAAATACTCGAGCTTGACCCGTCGAACACCCGGGCGTTCAAAGCACTCGAGCGGCTACACACGACGGCAGAGCGCTGGCGAGAACTCGACGATCTGTTGGCGCGAGCGGTACCGCATGTGGACTCGGTGGTGGAGCGGGCACAGCTTCGCTTCCGTCGCGGTGAGCTGCATGCGATGCGGCTCGATGATCCCGATGGCGCCTGCGAGCTTCTCGAAGAGGCCCTATCGGAGCAGCCCAAGCACAAGGGGGCTCGTCGGACCCTCGAAGGACTGATGAGCAACTCGGGCCTGCGTCAGCGCATTGCCCGGACGCTGGAGCCGTTGTTCGCAGAGGACGGCGACAACGCGAAACTGGTGGCGGTTCTGTCGGTGCAGCGGGAAGCGCTGCCGATGGAGCGCAGTCCGGAAGCGGCGGCGCTGCTGTCGCGCATTGCCCATATCACCGAGGAGAAGCTGCGCAAACCCGACGGTGCGCTCGGTGCATATCGTGAAGCACTGCGGCTGGACCCGGCGGACTCGCAGCATCGCGGTAACGTCGAGCGAGTGGCGACGGCGCTGGGTCGCTTTGAGGATCTGGCGGCGGCGTGGGAAGAGGCGT
>CALLYL010000555.1 GCA_937859535.1 uncultured Myxococcales bacterium | reverse complement strand
GCGCGCCTCCGGATCGACCTCGCTGGAACACTCCGGCAATTTACACTTCATACAGACAGCGTAGCCGAATGCTGAAACGCGAAAATCACTCTCGAAAACATACGTTAGGAATCGCGTCGTTAGAGCCGCTTGGATCGTGAACGTGAACGCGAAAGATTCGCGACTTCAGCGCGATCGATGATCGCGATCGGACCGCGACTTTGGAAAGCGTATGAGTCGGGAGCGTGAGTCTCTCCGCATCGACCGCACTGCTGACACGTATCCGAGCTCGCGAATCCGGTTTCGGTGTGAGCAGGTGTGGCTTGCAATCAGCGGAGGGATGCCATGCGTTGGGGGTCATGACCTCGTTCGTGAATCGACCGGCGGCATCGGGCATCCTGTCGATGAAACGCGAACTCGAAATCTCGCGATATCATCAGGTTGGATGGTGTAAGGAATTCGCGTCGTGGAGACCCGTTCGCGAACTGGTACGTGGCGCAGAACTGGAATCAATCGCGGTGTGGCACGGTGAAGACCGGCGGGGGCAGCAGGGAGCAGCCTTGAGGAACGCGCGCTGAACGCGAATTCGGCTGTCGGTCGCGAATCGGTGCGGTGGATGATTCTTGTCGCGAGGTGGGCTGACGTGCGTGGTGCCACACATCGGGAGTGAGGAATCAGCAGGGTTGGCAGGCAGCGGAGATGGGCTCTGGCGAGTCCTTTGGGAAAGCTAAGTCCTTTGATGGACGCTGTGTCATAAGCTTCGCTAGTGTCTGGGAGAGCGGAGCGGGCCGTCGGCACCGATGACCAGGAACGGGGCCCAGTAGTACGGATGGCTGCGACCTGGCCGGATGCGGAGTTCTTGCATCGACTCGATCATGGCGCCCAACCGGTCGCCGGGTTTTTGTTTGTTGAGGAGTTTTTGATAGTACATCGCCATGAGCTCTCCGGTCGCTTCGTCATCGATACGCCACAGACTGGTCACCAGAGTCTCCGCTCCCGCGATCAGGAAGGCTCTCCGCAGGCCGTAGACACCTTGACCTGGTGCGGTCTCTCCCATTCCTGAATCGCACGCAGATAGCACCACGAGTTTCGTACCGTCTAAGTCAAGACTGCGTGCCTCTTCAGCGGTAAGGAGTCCGTCTTTGGTCCTGTCTTCTACCGACATTCCTTGTCGCACGCCCGCAAACAGTAACCCCGACCGATTCATCGGCCCAAACTCTCCTGGCAGTCTTTGTGGAGGCGGAGCACTGGGGTCTGGCCCCGAACCCGGCATTTCCAACTGAAGCAGAGCCGAACGATCCACACCTGGGATCTGCCACGCACTCAAGTCCGACAGATAGATTCCGTGTGTTGCCAAATGCAACACCCAGGGTGCGAACCGCCCCCGCAAGACATCTTCCTTTGCTTCCGTACCTAGCAATGGACGGACTCCCAGAAGCTTGGCCACAAGTTCAACCTCTCGCTGTGCCCACGGTAAGTTCACCAGTTGCGCGAGCTTCGAGTAGAAATTGCTCCCATCGGCGGTTCCCGATATCCACTCTGGCCCAAAATACGGATTTCCCAGCACCAGCGCCGGTCCCACCGGTTGCGGCGACGGCTTGCGCAACAAGTCCCGCCCGCTCGTCAAATAGTGAAAGCGATAGCGTCCGAGCAAGTAGTCGCTTCCATCGTGCAGGGCATCGAACGGCACCAAGTTCAGCGATCCCTCCAGCGACAGATAGATCTCCTTTCGCCCCCCCAAGTGGTCCCGCAGCTTGTCAAACAGCGCGGTGTACAGCGCTTGAGCTGCCGCTTCAGGATGGGAATGCGAGGAAGCCAGCGTCCGTCGGAAGGACTCTGTTAGTGCGTCGATCATCTTGGCCTCGCCGAGATCCACTGAAACGACTCGCTGGTCGGGGAAGAGAAGCAGCGCAATGAAATGAGCGGAGGCCCTGAGGTGAGCGTTTGGTCGACCACCCTGATAAGGATTCGCCTCCACCACCTCTAGAAGCACGCCGTCCGATGGCAACCGCTGCGCCACTTTCGCAACGATCTCATCGAATGGCGGTGGCTGCACATCCCGAATCGCCGGAACCTCGACTGCTAGCGTGTGTTCCAGAGATTCCGCCCGGATCTGCAAATCCTGAAGCTGCTTCTGATACTCCTCCGGCTTTCTCTTGCCCATCCCCCCAAGCAGAAGAAACTCTCTCTGCTGCCTCACCGAAACCCATTCGTCAAACCGCTGCTTAAGCTCAGGCCGTCCCAAGTTTCGATGGATGAGCCGGTTGGCGAGCGCTCCGGCTTCAGCTGCACGACCTTTGCGAAGCAGCACCTGTCGAATCGCCACAGTCGCAATCTCTGGCAACACTTGCCCGATTAAGAAAGCATATGTGCAATCCTCGTCTTTACGGAAAGACTCAATCAATGCATGAACTCTCGCTTCACTCGAGCTTGAACGGACCTGTTTTTCACGAATCGCCAAGCTTTCCCCTAGGAGTGCTGCTGCTAAAAATGGTTTATTCCGGTTGATTTGAATTAAGGCAAGATGAAATAGGCCGAAGGCCATGTTTGGATGATCTTGACCGAGAATCGCTTTCCCCAGTTCCAATGACTGGCGAAACAGTTCTTCAGCCTCTGTGTATCTTCCTTGAGCAAGAAGCGTTGCTGCCAGATTGTGGACGGTCTGTACTACTAAGGGATGTTCATTGCCTAGGTTTTTTCTGAAAATTGACAACGCTTCTCGGTACTGCAATTCGGCTTCTGTATATTCGCCCAGCGAAAAGCGCTGAGCGGCAATATTGTGAATGGTTATTGCGATATTATGATTCATGTTCGGGAGCGACCGTCTATCTATCGCCAGAGCTTGCTGGAGCAATCCTATCGCTTCTGCGTGCTTCCCACGGTGGCCCCGTACCCAGGCCAGGCCAGTGAGTCGAATCGCAACAGAGGGATGCTGCTCACCTTGAGCTTGTATCGTCATTGCCAGTGCATTCTGATATATTGCCTCCGCCTCATCGTATTTCCCTTCTTCGTCTAGAATACTGCCAAGTGTGTTGAGACACCGTGAGACGTCCGGATGTCTTTCGCCAAATAGCTCCATCTTTAGTTTTAGTGATTGCCTGGCAAGCTGTTCTGCGCCCTGGTATTTTCCCAGATGCTTCAGAATGAGCGATAAATTGAGTAAATCATCTCCGACATAGCTATGTTTATTGCCGAGCGTATTGATGTGTATTGATAGTGCCTGTCGCTCCATGTTTTCGGCTAATCCATATTTCCCTTGACGGTCTAGAGCCAGGGCGAGTCCGTTAAGAGCTCCTCCCACGAATGGATGCTCAGTTCCGAATAGACTACTGAACACGTCTAATGCCTGTCGAAACACGGTCTCCGCGTCATTATGCTTTCCCTGTGTCAGTAAAAACAAAGCCAGATTATTAAGGGATTCACCAACGGCTACGTGTGTTTTGCCGAATAGATTCTGTCGAATGGTTAGACTTTCCCGAGTCGCAAGCTCCGCATTTGCATATTTTCCTTTGCTATAATAACATTCACCAAGACTTAGCAAAATCTCGGCTGTTTTCTCGTTCATTTTCCCAAGCGTCGCTTCCGCTAGGTCAGCCGCTTTTTGGCAGATAGGTAAGACCTCTGTTGGGCACTCCTGGTTAGTGAGTGCTGTCTGGCATTGCGCTGCCGCTTCATGGAGGGTGAGTTGAGACGTTTGCGCAGTTGGGGGTGCCGCGCTTGCGAGGGATCTGATGAGGAGGCAGGCAAGGAGAGACAGTACCAACATCGAAGGATGAAGGGCGTTGAGTTTGATCATGGTTGTCTCCGTACTCGTTATTGGCAGTGGGTTGCTGCGTTTGCAAGCAGATTGCCACTGTTCTGCGATGTCATGGATCTCGAACGAAGCGCCTTCTCCGCAGCGAGCTGAGGTAAAAGCAGACAGAACAATTTAGGTCTCAACGCTTGCATCGAGTTTTTAAGGGAGTTGCGCAATCTTCTTGATGGACGTACCGCATTTGGTGTCAGAGATCAGTATTACGATGAAAGTGGTGTACCGAAAATTGGCCCAAGCTCTCTCGGTGGCCAGCGTGTTGGCCGCGAGTAGCGCGACGTATTCTGCGGGAATCGGCACGGGAGAACCGGCTCCCAAAGTTTCGTCCCGTCGACTGGCACTGCTCGTTGGGGTGGGGGACTACTACCAGAATCGACCTGGGCCGGGGCACAAACCGTGGCCGAAACTGCACACGAAGGAGGAGATCGAGCAGTACCGGCAGGTGCTGATTCGAGACTACGGTTTTTTGCCGAATGACGTGCTCGTGCTTCAAGATCAAGCGGCGACTTCAGCTCAGATTCGCGAGACGTTCCGCAAGCACGTCATCGCGCAGGCGCGGCCTGGTGACATCGTGGTCTTTCACTTCTCGGGGCACGGACAACATCTGCCCGATGATGCGGCGCGGCCAGATGAACCGGATGGTCTCGATGAGTCGCTTGTCACCTACGATGCACTCGATCAATCTTGGCAGGAAGGCAGCGCCAAAAACATCCGCGATGATGAGGTGGGCGATCTGCTGGAAGAACTGGCTGCCAAGATGCGTCCGGCTCCGACTTCTCAAGTGGTCGGTAACATAACAGTCACGCTGGATGCCTGCTATTCCGGCTCTGCGACTCGCGGTTTGCTCATTCCGCGCGGGCGGGCCTGGAACACTTCTGAGGATGGACCGCAGCCTAGGCCTCTGGTTCGGATCGATTCTGCGGGGCGTGATGGGTTCTTGAGTTCTCAACGAGAGACGCTCCGCGATGCGACGGTTGTCGCGGCAGCCAGAGCGGACCAGAGTGCCTGGGAGAGAGACGGCCAGGGCGTGTTCACCAAACACTGGGTGCGGCTGCTGGCTCAGTCCAACAGGGAGAGGACAATCAACTATCAAGACGCAGTCAATCGCTTGGCCATCGACATTGCAGCATCGGGAGTCGACCAGGAACCAATCGTCGAAGGGGCTGCATCTCGACCCTTGCTGTCTGCGCTGCCGACTACTGCAGGACAAACTGGCACAGTACGGGCGCTCCGTGGAGGTGATGGCGCGCTGTGGCTGCAACAAGGAGAAGTACACGGAGTCACCAAAGATTCCGTGTATGCACTCTATGAACCCGATGTGGCAACTGCGTTGGGGAATGCAAAGGTCGTCCAGGTGATGCCGTTTTCTGCGCAGCTTGAGCCGCTTCCCGGTTCACAAGTGAAGGGAAAGCTTGGAGCAGTTGCCATTGAAACGCACCACAGCTATGACTTGCGTCCGCTGCGGGTTGTGCTTCGAGGTTTGGAGAAACAGAGCGAGCTTCGCGCTCGAATCAAACAGATGGATGTCGCGAGGGTTGTCGAGGAGGTTCCCCTCACGAGCCCGAAGGTGAACCAAGATTTCGATCTCCTCCTCGAATCCGCCGCGGATCAACGATCAATCTTGTTCTTCGGGCCGACCAACGCGGCGGTCCTTCGCGAGCTGGATTTGTCGAAAGATGAGCCTTCCGCTATCGAACGTCTGTTGCAGAACCAGTGGCGTCATCTTCACCTAGTGACACTGCGCCACGAGTGCTCTGCAGTGAACATTGAGGCGGAGCTGTTCGCAGTCAATGTGAAGCTGGGTCCGAATCGCCAGCCCCTCACCGTGCCAGTACCGAAGCTGGCGCCGCCCCCCGCCGCCCACCTCGCGCTGCCGCGAGAGTCTGTCGTTGGACTTCGACTTCGTAACCGGAGCGCCAAGGATCTCTTCGTGTCTGTGATTGCCTTGAGTCCAGACGGCGACATCGATCTATGGGATGCACAACAACCAGGGAAGAACGTTATTCGCGCTGGGTCTATCCTCGACAGTCATGCGTTTCAGCTGATCACTGGCCAGGTCGGGGGCCGCGTCTTGCTCAAGGTGATTGCCACGGAGAATTTCGTCGACTTTTCGGGCATTAACTCAAATCGCGCCGTCCGAGGGGGCCCTGGGACACCGCCCTCTCACCCGAGCTATGCGCCGCTTCAGACCTTGATTAACGGAATCGGACAGAACACCCGCGGAGGCAGACCTGGTCCCATACAGACAAACTGGGGTACGAGTGATGCCTCGATCACCATCCTTCCATCACTGTGAGCGCAAAAGCAGTGTGCGAATCGTAACGGACTGGGCCAACCCAGGGGACACCTGACAGGGCGTTCCTGATTTTCCATCGCCTCGGGGTCCGCCCTCTGGGGGTCTGCTCGATGACGAATCTCCGCTGCGATCTCCCGATGCTGGCTTTTGTTCCTTCGGCTTTTCTGGTTCCGGATCTCCCCGTCGATCGGGATCTGAACAGGGTAAACGCAGAAGCTGCCGAATCTGCGCGCTGATTGGGGCTTTGCTTGCTGCGATGACGACGCGAAGCTCTGTTTCGCTCACACCCGGAGGTGCAAGCCGTGGGACAGACATGCGAAGTGTCTTGTGTCTGTCCGATGCACCGTCGAGTACGGTTCCCGACAACTCTTGGGACGTTCCTTCCGCAGAAAACAGCACCGCAGACACATTTACAGTACGATCCACTTCCAGCTCGAGAAGCGGTGATTCGCGTGGACCCAGCACAGATTCAGCCGTCATGCGCTGCGGATTCTGGTCAGCCGATGTTTGATGGTAGACGCGAATGGCCAGCGCTGGTCCTTGCTCACCATCGACAGTGTTTGCCAGTGTACCGGCGCAGCCAGTACCAAGCAGCAGCGAAATCAAACCAACCGAGAGATACCGTGTCATCACAGAGCCGCTCCTATTCCGGGTCTAGCGTAGCTCCCGCACACAGCGGAAACCGACACCTGCGTTCATTGCGTCTGGCCGCCCCCGTGAACGTCCAGCAGCACGAGCAGAGAGCACGCTCTCCGTCCATCCTCCACCCCGGATGACCCGAGTCGGTTTCTCCTCGTTCGACGGGGGCGAATCGACAAGTGGAGAGCGTATCGTTTTGTCCGACGCTGGTAGTCTTTCGACAAACCAGTCAAGTGTCCACTCCATGACACTCCCGCCCATGTCGAAGACACCATCGTGGCTTTTGTCGTTCGGCATCGAGCCAACATCTGGCAGAACATCACCCTCGTTGGGCGCGCAGTGGGAGAGCTTGCTGTCGCGCTTTCGTTCGAGCACGGCATCTTGGCAAGAGGGCAAGCGATCTCCCCACGGGAACCGGCGTCCTCCGCGACGGGCCACGTATTCCCACTCTGCTTCCGTGGGCAGACGCATTCCGGACGCAGCACAGAAGTCAGCCGCTGCTTGCCAAGTCACAGAAACCACGGGTCGCCGAGATGATCCAGGCGCAGCGACAAACTCTTTTCCATCGAAAGAGATGCCCCCATACCGGGGATCGTTGAACAGGTTTTTGTATGACGTCCCGTTCGAATCACAGACATAGTTTTTCGAGTCTGCTTTGCGGTCTGTGCCTCCTGGACAGATGTAGTCAACATAGACCCGACGAGCACCAAGCTGCTTGTTCAGGAACTGCGCAAATCGTTCGTTTGTGACTTCGTAGCGGTCGATAAGAAAGGAAGGAAGCGAGATGGTTCGCTGAACCGCCTCACGATCCAGATACCGGTTGTCGGCTAGCTCCTTGGTGTTCTCTCCAATCTCCTGCGGGTAGCGAGCATCGAGTTCCTTTGCCATTCCCAAAACGATGTCGTTTTCGGCAGAGGAAGTCCCAGAAGTGAATGTTCCTGCAGGCACTCGAACCACGGTGGAATGTAAGAACAGAAGGGAGAACCATGGCGGCCCCACACGGACCAACCAGTCAGCCCGAAGCCAGATGAGCAAAGACAGAGTGAGCAGTAGCATGCTTGTCAAACAAGCAATCCCCATACCACGTCTATGGTGACGATGGTATTGCCGCAGCCTGCGCCACAGCCAGCGTCCCCGCCAGTCTGTCGAAGATGGCAAGACGAGCAATTCACCTGCTCGCTTTGCGACAACTTCGGGGCTGACGCGGTCTGCTGGGTAGCGCGCCAGCAATTCCAGTACAAATTCACTAACCGATCGCGGAACATCTTTCATTTGAAGATGAGGAGGGACAGGGCGCTGAAAGATATGCTTGGCTAGCATGTTTCCCCCATCCTCTAGGTATGGCGTCCTGCCACAGAGCATTTGGTACAGCACACAGCCAAGCGAATAGACATCGGCCTTGCCATCGGCAGGCTTCCCTTCGCAGCACTCTGGTGCCATGTAAGCAGGCGTGCCTGGAATCTGGTTCGCGTTTCGTGTCAAATCTGAGTTTGCTTCGAGAAGCTTGGCAATCCCGAAGTCCAGCAGCTTGGTGCGCAGCCGCCCTGGCACCACTGGATCTTCAACCAACATGATATTCGCCGGCTTGATATCGCGGTGCACGATGCGATGGGCATGCAACGTCCCGAGTGTCGTAGCAATCTGCTTCGTAAACCGTAGAGCTTGCTCGACGGAAAGACGACCTCCTTCGGAGTTTGCCAGATGGGCAGTCAGCGATGGGCCGTCCAGGAATTCCATCAGAATGTAAGGACGTCCATCTGGGAGTGTTCCTATGCTTCGGATATGCACCAGCCCCTCGTCTTGGACGCGAGCGAGGGCTTGGGCTTCTCGCAGAAATCGCTCCTGTGCCACAGGATCTTGCAGGGATTGGACATTTATCGTCTTGATCGCTGCCGGAGTTCCTAACGACTCGTGGCGAGCGAAATACACGACGCCCATCCCACCCGCACCAATCCGGCGCTCAATCACATACTTTTCGACGACAACGCCGATGAGGGGATCGGTCTTTGACTCATCTGACGACATCGCTCACTCCGTATGGATGGGGAGTTCCTCGCTCCTTCACTGGTCAATTTCCGTCTTTGTCGTCGTCGTCTTTGTCGTCGTCGGGCTTTTCATCCTTATTGCTCTTGGGTGACTTCTTCGGGCGCGAAAGCTTGAACTCATCCATCCGACGTCGGATCTGCCGGGCCGAGCGCCCCAGAAGTCGGGCGACCACGGGTAGCTTCCCATCGTTTTCACGAAGGAGCCGTTCAAGGATCTCCTTGGTGATCCGGTTCGGCTGCTCTTCATCGTCGGCATCCTCGCTTGACGGACTCCGCGGTTCGATGGTTGCAATGCTTGCAAGTGCGTCTTCAGAGAGATCCTCGATTTCGAGGACAGACGGAGCGTTTTTTGCGACAAGCTGCGATGCGAGGTTCCTGAGCTCCCGAACATTCCCCGACCAAGAATGAAGCAGCAACAGCTCCGCCAAGCGGACACTGGCTCGTCGGACAATCCCCGTCTCGTTTTCACTCAGAAAGTGATGAAACAGCCCCAG